>NZ_JBFWIQ010000009.1:0-196717 GCF_050255915.1 Alcaligenes sp. | reverse complement strand
CCCATGAGGCGGCCTTCTCGTTTGTGCGCGCTGGGCGCTTCTGCAATTCTCTTTCAACCTTTGACGCCCTACGGGCGGGGCGTTTATCGCGGCTCCGAGGCCGCAGTTATCGCGGCGCGCTTCAGGAGGCTTGGAGATGAATGATATGCCCATGAACTGGCCCAGTGATTTCCCGAGTAAACACGATTCAATATAAACCTTCCAAGAACAGCGGAGACCATTAACCAGCCAGGCCGCCCTATGGGCGGCTTTTTCATTGGTGCACAAGAGTTCTGGTTTTTATAGTGATGTATTTTAAGGTTTGCCCTGTCGTTTATTGATAATATTCCAATGCTGAATTGCCTATGACAGGGAATCCCCACTGGGCTACCTTAAATTATGGTTTATTGCGCTTGGTGGCTTGAAATAATACGGAGCAGAAAAAGAATGAATGGTGTCAAGACCTTGTTTGTTTTATGTTTTCCCCTGCTTCTTGGCGCTTGCTCCAGTATCGCCGTTACTTATTATAGCGACCCCGAAGGAGCCACTGTCGTTTGCAATGGCAGCGTCTATGGTGAGACCCCACTGACCATTCGCTATGCGCTTAGCGATGACGATAAGCGCCTAGGGGTTCTTTATACAGACTCTTGTTATGCGCAGTGGCTCAGTGGATACCGGGTCTCGTATAGCAATCGGGTGCACCTTCCCCGGATTCCGGTTTTTGGCTATCAAATGGCCAAACGTCCCCTGGGAGACGGTTATGCACAGGATGCGGATTATGGTTTGCGGGTGCAGACCTTGCGGCAACTGCGGGCGCAACAAGAAGAAAACCGTAGATTGATGCAAGACCAACTTCGGGAGCAGCGTAAAACCAATTGCCTGCTGGAGGGGAAATCAAAATGCTAGTGCTCCCTTGGGCAGGTATTAACTTGTAATATGGCCTCTGACTAAACGTGATCAAGGGGTTTTCAGACTTGTTCTGATGGGCCGTACCTACTGCTGGCCTTTCCATGGGCTGTGGGTGTCACGATGGCAACTGGCTGTGAAATTGTGTAGCTGACGGCTGTGCATGGCGGATTCATAGCCTTGTTGCGCGTACACAAGTCCGTCAGGGCCTATGCTATTTTTCTCTCTTTCCCTTTTCTGATTGATTCAGCCTTGCCACGTTCATCTGCTATCTCTTCTCGTCGTATCACTATCCGCGATGTCGCCAAAGCGGCAGGGGTGTCGTTGACCACTGTCTCGCATGCCTTGAATGACAGAGGTGTGGTGGACCCACTTACACGTGCCAAGGTCAAGCAGATCGCGGCTGATATGGGCTACCGGCCCAATGTGCGGGCGCAGCGTTTGCGCTCGGGGGCGGCCAACAGCATAGCGCTGGTATCGTCCATGCCGTTTGCTGTGTCGGGCGGTGTGTCGCGTTTGGGTTTCATGATGGAAGTGGCGGGGATTGCGGCCGAAGCGGCCATGAGGCGCGGTCTGGCTCTGGTGTTCGTGCCCCCCTTGGAAAATGCCCAGGCCTTTTTGGAGGGGCTGGATATTGATGGGGCGATTTTGTTGGAGCCCATGACGGATGATCCCAATGTGCGCTTATTGCAGGAGCGTGGCGTGGCTTTGGTGTCGATTGGGCGTCAGGGTGGCACTGCGGACAGCATTCCCTTTATTGATCTACAGTCCACCGCAACCGCGCATCTGCTGTTGAACCATTTGTGGGAACAGGGGCGGCGACGTATTGCTTTGGTGCAAAGCAGCGCCGCGCGAGACTCTTATGCCAGTCATAAAAAGGCCTACGAGAACTTCGCCGCCGCGCACGCCATGCCGGTGCGCTATATGCAGGTAGAGGAAAGCTTGGGTGAAGCGGGTGGGTTTGATGCCTGCACTCGGCTTTTGGCACAGTATCCCGATACGGATGCCTTATGTGTGCCTGTGGATGCTTTCGCGGTGGGCGCTTTGGCCGCGGTCCAGCAAGCCGGTTTGCGCGTCCCGCAAGATGTGATGATTGCGACCCGTTACGACGGTTTGCGTGCTCGTACCGCAGAACCCGCTCTGACCGCTGTGGATCTGCATCTGGAACAAGTGGCGACCTTGGCGGTAGAGCTGCTGTTTGAGCATTTGTCGGGCGATAAGAGCCGCCTGTCGGCGTTGGGCCCAAAGCCGGAGCTAAGGGCCCGTGCCTCTACACAGTTGGATGTTTAAGTCAGCATAACGGCAAGACCGGAGACGGTCGCAAATATCAGAACCCCAATACGCAGACGGCGTTGATCCAGCCTGTGATGAACCAGGCTGCTTAATCCCATGCCTAATAACAATGCGGGCAGGCATAAAACGGCGTAGCTCAGGTGGGACCACTTCAGTGCGCCGGAGATGCCCAGCACGAGCAGCGAGATCACTTCCCCCACCAGAAAGCACAAGGCGACGGTTGAGCGCAGAGTCGCGACGGGGGCATGCTGGTACACCAGAGCCAAGGGTGGGCCACCAATACCGGTTGCGGTTTCAGTGATGCCGGTGACCAGGCCTGTGGCAATAAACGCTTTTTTACCGGGCGTGAAGCTGGGTGCCAGCACTGAAGCCAGCACCGCGAGCAAGGTGCTGATGCCGACAAATTGGTTTAACCAGTAAGTCGATAGCACCAGCAAAATCCCCAAACCGGCAAATGTCCCCGCAAAACGTCCGACGGTGATCCAGCCCGCACCGGTGCGATCAATCCCCTCGCGTTCACGCCAGGCAACATAGGCATTCAGTGGCAGCATCAGGAACAACAGGGCGCCGGGTATGGCTTCGGGATGAACCAAAGCCAACACCGGAACCACAATCAGGGCAAAACCCATGCCGCTGGCTCCCTGGATAAAGGCACCTGCCAACACGGCGGCAAAAGCAATCAGCAAACCAGCCGTCATGCCAAGGCCTTTTCTTGTGCTGCGCGACGAGCCAGGTGCTCGGTAGACGGCGCATGCAGTTTGCGGATGTCTGATTGCGCGACCGCATGACGAGCCAACTCACGCACTTCTTCCAGCAAGGGCAGGGGATCCCAATCTACGGGCTGGCCTTGCCAGAGGCGCAGCTTGCCTTGGACCACCACAGCCCGGATCTGATCGCGGGCGGCAATCCGAACCAGCTCCCAAGGCAGATCCCAGGAAGGCGTCATCTCAGGCACCTGCAGGTCAAGCACCAGGAAGTCAGCTTGCGCACCCACTCGAATCTGCCCAGTTTGAGTACCCAGGCCCACGACCTCGGCACCGCCTCGGGTTGCCATGTCCAGCCAGGTCCAACCCGCGCCGCAAGAGGAGTCGCCCACCATCATGCCGAAGGCAAAGCGTTGTGCGGCCTCGCCATAATCCATCATGCGGAAGGCATCGCTGCGAGTGCCGTCCGTCCCCATGCCCAGACGGATGCCTTGAACACGCATGGCTTCGGCAGGAGCGACGGCATTGCCTTTCCAGGCGCTGGCAACTGGGTTGTAGGAAACGGCGGCATTCAAGTCGGCCAGCAGACGGACTTCGCTGGGGGTGACCAAGGTGGCATGGGCCAGCAAGGAGGCCGAGCCCAGGGCACCGATATGAGCCAGATGCTCGATCGGGCGGCGGCCATGAGCATTCAGGGAACGTTCCACCGCGACCAGATGCTCGTTGGCATGGGTCTGGAATACCCGACCGGCTTCTTCGCTCATGGAGTAGATACGATGCAACATGGCATCACTGGCGGCTTCGGGAATAGAGATGGCCAGTGAAGGGCTGATCAAAGCATGGTGCTCCCATTGCTGGAGGTGGGCCTGGGCGCGAGCCACAATAGGCTCGGCGTCCAAAAGTACCGCGCTGTGTTTGTCGTTGCAGATCAGGCCCAGAACGCAGCGTAGGCCTACGTCAGTGGTGGCTTGCACAATCGCGTCCAGATCCTCGGATGAACGAGTGCCCGCATCACAAACCGTGGTGAATCCACCCCGCAAGGCTTCCAGGGCAGACAGCTTGCTGGACGCATACAGATGGCGGGCATTCAAAGTGCTTTCCAGCGGCACCCAGACGCGGCGGAAAATCTCCGAAGGCTCGCCATATACCAGCGACTTCCCATAAGACTGAGTGACGTGATGGTGTGCATCCACAAAGCCGGGCATCAGCAAATGGCCGGGTAAGCTCAGGCGCGGCAGCCCGGGGTGACGGGAGGCAATTTCTTCCACCGTGCCAATATCGCTGAAGCGACCTTCTTCAATCAGCACAGCGTGTCCGCTGACGGGGCCTTGCGGTAACAAGAGATGTTCAGGCTCCAGAATGCGGGCCTGAGCCAGCTCATGGGATTGGAATAAAGAAGCGTGATTCATGGCACAGCTCATCAAGAATGTTGAAGGGGGGCGGTTTTGGGGGAACGCTGGCCGACGTGAATGAACAGATAGTTCAGGACAGCCGCCGTCAGAGCGCCTATGGCAACGCCGTTGGACAAGAGCAAACGCAGTTGCGAAGGAAGTTGGTCGTAGATGCCGGGGACAACGATGGGCAGCAAGCCCACGGCCAAGGCCGTGGCAACCACATACATGGCGGCATGACCGCGCAGGTCTACTTTGCGCAACATATCTATGCCCATGGTGCCCACGATGGCAAAGACCACCAGGCCGGTTGCGCCAATGACAGAGGCTGGGATGACGCTGATCAGCGCGGACAGGGGCGAGAACACACCAAACAGAATCAGGAACAGCCCACCTACCGCCGTGACATAGCGGGAACGCACTTGGGTGGCGCGGATGATGCCGATGTTCTCGCCGCTGGTAATGATCAGCGAGGTCCCGAAAATGCCACCCAGCAAAGACGCCAGTCCGTCGCCACGGATCGTATTGGGGACTTGCGCCTGTTGCTCGGCTTCCCCTTCTTTGCCTAGGACTTCATTCAAGGCAATGGTCTGGCCAGTGGCTTCAACCATGGAAATCAAGGTGAACAGCAGCAGCGGCAAAGCGGCAATCAGATCAAACTTGGGAGGGCCAAAGGGGAAGGGGGACGGCAGGGCCAACAGTGAGCCACTGCCCACACCGCTCAAGCTGATGTCGCCCATCAAGGCAGCGGACAAGGCGCCCACCATCAAGCCCAGCAAGATCGCCAACTGGCGGCACATTCCCTTGAGCAAACGGGCAAATAGCACCGTAGACGCAATAGTGATCAGGGCCAGCAGCAAATTGTCGGTATTGCCGAAATTGGCCGTACCGGGCGTGCCGGCAATCAGCTTGCCGGAGATCTGCGCCAGGTTGATGGCAACCAGCAAGAGCATGATGCCGATCACCAGCGATGGGAAATAACGCAAAAAGCGTTTGAAGATAGGGACGATCAGGAAGTACAGCAGGGCGGACAGAATCACCGCGCCCGAGGCGGTGGGCAGATCGGTTTGTTGTGCGATCAAAATGAACAAGATGATGGGCGCGCCACCGGGCAGCATCACAAAAGGCAGCTTGGCGCCTATGCCGGCCGGACCGAAGGATTGGATCAAGGTGCCTATGCCACAAACCAGAAAAGTGGCGCTAAGCAGTTCAGTGGTCAGTGCCGTATCAAAGCCTAGGGCCTTGCTCATCAAGAACACAGCCGCGATGGGTGAGGCGGCCATGACCAATACGTGTTGCAGTCCGAAGGCAATCATGCGCTGGGGGGAGTACAGCTCATCCACTTGCGCAGTGGGGGTGTCTTTCATCCGTGTCTCCTGTGCTGCGTTGCTAGTCTCTCAAGAGCCTGCCGCAGCCTTTTGGTTTTTGTTGCGTGATAAGTAAAACGATTTGGTTTTGAATTCTACGTTCAACCAAAACGTTTTGGTAGTGTATTTTGGCCTTCCCGAAAAGTCGATGTTGAAATCAAATAAGGATTATTTCGCTACGCTGAAATAGCCTGTTGAAGGGAGAGGCAGAGGCAGAGGCAGATGTGGAGATCAGGCAGCTCGCAGTGAGCTAGAGGCTGCGTTTGTTAGCGTGGTTCAAGGCCAGCACTTCTATGTGTCCTAGCAAGCCGGATGAGGGTCGCTTAGCAGGGAACCAAGCGATCTGATGTAGAGGCAGGAAGCGGCATGAGGAGAGCCGAAGTCATCAGAGACTTGGCCATAGTGGGTATGGAAAACGGTAGGGTGAGGGGCCGTGAAGCGTAGACGACACGAAAGAGCGTCTGAACAGTAGGGATGGCTCACCCTTCAAGCAGTCAGGCACGACCGCCCAAAGGATGTTTTTACGTAATAGGCGTCAATCCACGATGTAGAGCTTGGCGCCCGTCTGGGTGGAGGAACGGTGCGGTTCGGCATTATCGGCCACATGGTAGGACTGGCCCGGCTCCAGGGTGAAGCGACGTCCGTCTTCTAGTTCTGTCTCCAGCGTGCCTTCCAGGCACAACAACATATGGCCTTTTACACACCAGTGATCGGCCAGATAACCGGGGCTGTATTCCACCATGCGTACGCGAATGGGGCCAAATTGCTGGGTGCGCCACAAGGCTATGCCTGTTTCGCCTTTGTGTTCAGTGGGAGTAATGTCGGACCAGTTAACGGTGCAAAAGGGTAAATTCTGAATATCCATGCTCGTGGCTCGCTTGAAGGGATGATGGTCATAGTAGGCCTGTTTGCGGGGCCTGGTTTGTCTCCTTAGTATTTTGTCTTGATACAGGCAATTTCAATTTAGAAATTTGCTGACGGCACAAACGCGTAAAGATCAGGAATACTCGCGCTCAACAGGGGCTCTTCATGGCTCTTGTATTAATAAAAGGGGAAGCGTATGAGTCTGTCTCAATCATTATTATCTGCACACCATCGTCGACGCTGGAGCGTGTTGGCCGCTGCCTTCTTGCTATCGGCGTGCAGTAGTTTGCCTGAGCAGTCGGCACAGCGTGAGGCGGTATTGGCCTCAGTACCGCAAACAGCCTCAACCTTGGGTACGCAGTGGGGAGAGGGGCGCGAGTCACGAGCCTACGCTGTTCCAGCCCAACGCGTCGAGCCGCAGCGCGATGAGCTGCAATTGGCTTATTCCGATGAGCGCAGTATTCGCCAGGCGTTGGGACAGAACCTGGATGCCCAGCGCAGCATCTTGCTCGATCAAGGCAAGGTGGAGCTGTCTATCCATGATGGACGCGACAGGCCTTTGACTATTTACAGCCGCATTGGGCAGAAGAACTATCAATTGGCAGGCAAATCAGGCGAGCGTTACGTCCTGGTCTATACCAATCGCAGCGCGACGCCTTATGAAATCATTGCCACGGTAGATGGTCTGGATGTCTTGTCGGGAAAGGCGGGTAGCCGCAGCCATAATGGCTATCTCTTGCAGGCAGGGGCCGTGTTGCGCATCGAAGGCTTTCGTAAAAGTGCTGATGAAGTGGCGGCGTTTCGTTTCTCTCCCAAGGATCGGGCTTATGCCGCAAACAGCCTGGCGGGTGATACACGCAATATCGGTGTGATCGGTACGGTGCTTTACGAAGTGCGCCCGGTGACTCCGGCTCAACCTGCCGTGCAGTCGCCCAATCCTTTTCCTGCCGATAAGAGCGGTGGACACTACGCGCCCCCACCACGGTACTAAGGCTTGATCGTTTCTTTCTTTTGATTGGTATGAGCGCTCTTTTCATCGCGGTTCAGTTCGAACAGCACTGAGAGAGGCTGCGGGGTGGTCAAACATCCGTTTTAGCGGATCTGTCATTAAGGCTGGGCTAAAATCGCTTTTTCAGTTGTGTTCTTGGAGAGGGTATCGACATGAGTGGCTCCTTTACTTTTGTGATGGTGTTGGCGTTTCTGGCTGTGGTCGTGGTGATGGCAGGGGTCAAAGTTGTGCCCCAGGGCCAGCAATGGACGGTTGAGCGTTTTGGTCGCTACACCCGCACTCTGACGCCAGGCCTGTCTTTGCTGGTGCCTTTTATGGACCGCGTGGGCCGCAAACTCAAAATGATGGAGTCTGTGCTGGATGTGCCTTCACAAAGTGTGATTTCCCGCGACAACGTGGCTGTGACAGCGGACGGTGTGGTGTTTTATCGTATCGACAATGCGGCCCAGGCAGCCTATGAAATTGATCACCTGGAACTGGCTATTGTGAATCTGACGACCACGAACCTGCGTTCGGTTTTGGGTTCGATGGAACTGGACCATATGTTGTCCAACCGCGAAGTCATTAACGATCGTTTGCTGGCGGCAGTGGATGCGGCCACCACACCTTGGGGAGTGAAAGTCACCCGTGTGGAAATCCGCGATTTGAATATGGCGCCCGAGTTGCAAGAAGCCATGAATCTGCAGATGACGGCAGAGCGCCATCGTCGTGCAGCCGTGACTAAGGCCAGCGGCCAGAAAGAAGCGGAAGTGCTGCAAGCCGAAGGTGAAAAGCAAGCGGCCGTATTGCGTGCTGAAGGTGAAAAACAAGCCGCTATTTTGCGTGCCGAAGCACGTGAGCGTGAAGCCGAGGCCGAAGCCCGTGCAACCCGCGAAGTGTCTGACGCCATCAAGAGTGGTGACGTTCAGGCCTTGCAATACTTTGTCGGCCTGAAGTACGTGGAAGCCTTGCGTGATGTGGGTACGGGTCCTAACAGCAAGCTGGTGCTGATGCCTTTGGAGGCTAGCGGCATTACGGGTGCGGTGGCGGGCGTGACCGAGTTGCTCAAGACCACCGGCAGCAAGCTGGGACAAAGCTAAGTGAATAGCTGGGGGAGCTGATCTTGTCGTTCATTTTTGATTCCTTCTGGTATTGGCTGGTGTCTGGCGTCGTGCTGATCGCTGCCGAGGTCGTGATCTCCGGTGTCTATTTGCTTTGGCTGGGTCTGGGAGCCTTGACGGTGGGCTTGTTTGCGGCTGCCTGGCCGGATGCCCCCAACTGGTTGCAATGGTTGATTCTGGCTGTTGCCATGCTGGGATGGGTCGTGGTCGGTGTGCGTTGGCAGCGGCGCAGCCGGGCCAATCAGCCTGACATTGTCAATACCGGCTTGAGTGCTTACGTTGGCGCCCATGCGCAGGTCAGCGAAAGTTTTGTGAGTGGCCGTGGGCGTATTCGGCTTAACGATAGTTATTACAGTGCCACTGCGACCCAGAATCTGGAACAGGGCGCTGCAGTTGTGGTGTTGGCAGTGGACGGCGCTGAAATGCGTGTTCAGGCTGTTGAGCAAGATAAATAGTAGAGTGTAAGAACAATGATGAACAATCGTTACGGCAAGCTGGCTTCCTTGGTGTATCACCTGGACAAGCCGGTAGGACGATCTTTCGGGGATGTGGAGTACTACCTGGAGCGTTTGCATGGCACAAGCGGGCCAATTCTGGAGCCCGCAGTAGGCACAGGCCGCATTTTGATTCCCTTGCTGCAAGCAGGGCTGGATGTCAGCGGCTTCGATCTGTCCCAGGAAATGCTGGATTACTGCCAGCGTGAACTGGAACTGCGGTCTTTGAACTCGCCGCTTCAACTGGCAGGGTTTACGGATTTCACGGCAGATCGTCTTTTGGAGGCGATCGTGGTGCCGGCCGGCTCTTTTCAACTACTGGATTCGTTTGAGCAAGGCATGGCCGCGCTACGCCGTTTTCATGCGTGCTTGAAGCCAGGTGGACGGCTGTTGCTGGATCTGGACCCGGTGGCGGCGATTGTGAATGTGCAGCCCGGAATGCGGACCTGGTCGGCACCGCCGCATGGGCTGATTACCCTCAATGCCACTGCTCTGGATAAAGATTACTGTGCCCAGGTAAGCCGTGAAATGCATCGCTACGAATTATGGGAGCATGGTGTCTTGCTGGAAACCCAACTGGAACAGTTCTCGCTACGTTGGTGGGGCGTTCAGGAACTGCGCATGGCGCTGGAGCAGTTGGGCTTTGGTGAGATTGTTATCTCCGGCGGGTATCAATATGGCAAGACGCCTCAGGATACGGACGGGATTATTTCCTTTGAAGCGCGCAAGCTGTAAGGCTGGGGCTGAGCTTGGTGCCAGTAATCGTATTAGTGTGGTG
The DNA here is from genome assembly GCF_050255915.1 of Alcaligenes sp. NCBI lineage: Bacteria > Pseudomonadati > Pseudomonadota > Betaproteobacteria > Burkholderiales > Alcaligenaceae > Alcaligenes > Alcaligenes sp. Next base: position 186,832 of record NZ_JBFWIQ010000009.1, on the reverse strand, counting down.
ACTAAGGTGGGCACTGTGTCTGATAGGGACAAGGGTATAGGCCCATACGTGAATGCTGGTGCTGCACCAGCAATGACAGGGCCGCAAGCTGGATTCGGGTGTCGGGTTATTTCAGCCCTGTCCGCTTTCATACTGGCTCTACTGCCTGTATTCAGTCCCGCCGCACAAGGGCTGAGCCTGACGCAAGATGAGCAAGGCTGGGTTTATGTGAATGAAAAGGGCGCAGCAGTGTTACGGCCCTTCATTTACGACAATGGCCCTGATTATTTTGAAGAAGGTCTGGCCCGTTTCGTCGCCAAGGGGAAGATGGGTTTTCACGATCAATCCCTGAAAGTCTGGATACCGGCGCGTTACGATTTCGCCTTTCCTTTTGTGCATGGTAAAGCCAAGGTTGGCATGAACTGCAAGCTCATCCCTGAAGGCGAGCACCGCTCGGTTCGATGTCAGCATTGGGAAACCATTGCCAATCCTTTGACTGCATTACAAGATCAGCCTGAGAACTAGCCTGTACACAGTACACTGCAGGACAGAACATATCCGGAGAGCACGATGAAGAAATGGGGAATCTTGGGACTGGTTGGCGTTTTGTCTGCTTGCGCGAATCAAGCCTCGACACAGCCACCCGTGGGTATGGCCAACCCGGCTTCGGCTTATTGCGTGGAGAAGGGTGGGCGATTGGAGATCGTCAATACACCAACTGGGCAAGTGGGCATGTGCACCTTGCCGGATGGTACGGTGATTGAGGAGTGGGAGCTGATGCGTCGTGACCACCCTTCAGCAAAGTCCTGAAGCCAGAGAGTAAAAGCCAGCGAAAAGCTGGCTTTTTTGTCAGCGTTCGATGCGGACTTCAAAGTACGCTTCAGACTCGCCCAGATCGCGAAAGCCGTCACTCATGGCGCGCGTGGCAGCGGCAATCCATTTCTTGGCCAGGGCAATGTCCTCGCCGGATAACTCCGTCTCTGCCGTTTCTTCGGCCAATTGCCAGGCTCGATAGGCCTGGACCACAGCCTCCGGGCCTTGCATGACTTTTTCTAAGCTGCGGCGAAAACGCTCCTCAGCCTCGCGGCGGCCGCGTTCGGTGATATCGGAAGGAGCGTCGTGCAAAGTAATGGTATAGGACATGATGCTTCTTTTTTGCTGTATGGATGAACAGTAATTTAGCATGCCTTTTTATCTTGAGCCAGATTTTTGTGATATCTGCAGCATGAATTGTTAGTTCGCTTCTTTGACGTTTTTGTGCTGCTGGAACCAGGTCGCACGGTTGCTGGGCTCTGGCCGACTGCCCAGCGTTGATGTTCTACCAGGGACTACCCGTTCTAGCCCGTGGGTATACTGTTCCAAACAGATTTCCGCTCTCTTTTTTTCATTGCCGAGGTTCAGGGTGCAGCTTGTCGTGATTGGCAGTATTACCGTTGATATTGTGGTCTCTGGCATGCCAGCCGAGCTGGCGCGTGGTGACAAGCAGGAAGTGGGTTCGATCGACTTGTATCCAGGCGGCGGTGCACTAAATGCGACAGCCAGTTTTATGGAGCAAGGCGAGTCGGTTCGACTCTTGGGGGCGCTGGGTCGAGATGGCCTAGGCGGCTGTTTGCGAACCCATATTGAGCAACTAGGTATTGATGTCAGCAGTATGCAGCGCTGCCCTGATCAACCTACAGGTAAAGCCATTGTTCTGGTAGGGCCTTCCGGAAGTGCTTCGGTGCTGGCCCGACGAGGTGCCAATGCCTGCTTGCGTGTTCAGGCTCAAGATCTGCAAGCAGACTTGATCTACGTGGCCCCTGTTGCCTTGCAGCCTATGGAAAGTTTGGCGCAGGCCTTAGCTGAAAGAAGCGAGACGTCAGCTTGTTTAGTGGTCAATCCCAGTGTGGCTTGTTTGCAGCATCAAGGACTTGGATTTCAGCAAGTTTGCGCGCGGGCCGATGTGCTCGGTTTAAATGCAGTAGAGGCCCAAATGTTGGCAGGTGTTAAGGACACCGATATTGAGCTGGAATTATCCATTCATCAAGCGTGCGAGCTGGCCACGCGTTTGCAACATCATCCCCAACAAGCTGTGCTGATTACCTTGGGTGTGCAGGGGGCGGTATTGGCTTTTAATGGACAACATTATGTGCAGCCTGCCAGTAAAGTCATGGTGCGTTCAACAGTTGGGGCCGGGGATGCGTTTCTGTCCAACTTTGCCTTGGCCTGGAAACGGGGCCTGGAACCGCTAGAGGCCCTGGATTTGGCCAACCAGGCAGCGGCAGCAAGGTTGGAACAGTGGGCGGCCAATACGTTTCCGCCTATGTTCGGGCAAAGCGCGGATGACGTTCTGGCTTGGTGAGTATTGAATAAAAGAACACAGTAAAAACAATCGCAAAGGAAGGGGAGATGGCTGTCACTGTCATTATTGTCGGTTTATATCTACTGGTGATGGTTTTACTGGGCATCACACTCTGTCATACCCGTCCCAAGACATGGAAACGTGATACGGCTTTATTAATGGTTACGCCCTTGGCAGTCCCCGTGGTTTACGCAATTTTTACCGTCTTCAGTGGATAGAGCGCAGACGCGAAGTGTCTGTGCAGAGGCTGTTGTTCCATGTTGCGAGCTTGTTTGCTGCAGAAATACGCTCGTGTGGCTCGAGCCTGGTCTTTGTGTCTGTGCTGTACGGGATCTTGACAATCGTTGACTTCATGTTCTGAGGAGGGGCAGTTACCATGGTTTCAAGCTTGTTTTAGTTGAAATTTCAGGATGTGCGCCATGATTACTACCTTGAATCTGATCGATTATGTACCAGTGGTATTAATGCTGGCTGGTTGCGGGATCCTGGGCTTTATTTTGCTGTCTTTCTGTCTGCATCGCTCATAAATTGCGCCGGGCATTGTCTTACTTTGTCATAAAACCCGGCTACTTACGCGTGATTTCAACTTCTTCTTTTACTTAACGTGTTGCTTTTGCTGCACGCCTGCCATTGCTCACTTTTCCTATCTAACAAGTGTAGTAAGCTATTTCCACGATCTGTTTCGCGTCCAGCGCCTGAAAGCTTTTTCTAGCTTGCGTTAACAGCAGACGCTGCTTGGTCAATCATCGTGTCAAATGACAAACCAGGCCTTAGCAAACATCAGGTCAAGGAGAAGGAAATCATGTTTTTCCGCTTAGTTTCTGCTTGTGCAGGCTCTTTGATGTTATCGGCATGCGCCAGCTCCAGCCAAACGAGCACTGCGCCAGCGACCCAGGCTAACTTGGCCTCGCTTTTTTGTCAGAGCATGGGCGGACAAACCATTGTTCACGAAAGTGAGCGTGGCGCTTATGGAACCTGTTTGATGAAAGATGGCTCGGAGTCTGAGGAATGGGCCTTTTACCGTAGCTGGTATCCCCGCATGGACTGAATTCTTTGCCAAATGTGGTTTTTTTGTGGTGTTACCGCACCGCGATCGTGGGCGAAGGTGATAAACTTAGCCAATCAAATGTGTTATTTGGGAAGTAGAATCTTATGAACTCAACGCGAACTACCCGTCGGCAAGTCTAGCCGTGGCCGCGTAGCGTTTCGTTTGCTTTCCAAGAACGTTCAATTCAAAAGCGCGGCTTTTTCAAGGCCGCGTTTTTTATTTCAGGAAGTGTTATGGTCCGAATCACACTGCCCGATGGCTCCCAGCGAGAGTTTCAGGGCCCGGTTTCCGTCAGCGAAGTGGCGAACTCGATTGGTACTGGCCTGGGCCGTGCCGCCCTGGCAGGCCGTGTCGGCACGCCAGGTACCGAGTCGCGTCTGGTGGACACCTCGTATGTGATCGACCAGGACAGCCATTTGGCCATCATCACTGCCAAAGATGCGGATGGTCTGGATTTGATTCGTCATTCCACCGCCCACTTGCTGGCTTATGCCGTCAAGAGTCTGTTTCCGGATGCTCAGGTCACGATTGGCCCGGTGATTGACAACGGCTTTTACTACGACTTTTCCTACAAGCGCGCTTTTACGCCCGAGGATCTGGAAGCCATTGAGAAGAAAATGGCAGAATTGGCCAAGAAAGACGAAGTGGTCACTCGCGAAGAATGGCTGCGTGATGATGCTGTTGAGTTTTTCAAGAGTATTGGCGAGGACTACAAGGCAGAGATTATTGCCTCTATCCCGTCCAACGAGCCCATCAGCCTGTACCGCGAGGGCGACTTTATCGACTTGTGCCGTGGCCCTCATGTGCCATCTACTGGCAAGCTGAAAGTGTTCAAGCTTATGAAAGTGGCCGGCGCTTACTGGCGTGGCGACAGCAATAACGAAATGCTGCAACGCATTTACGGCACTGCCTGGGCGACCAAGGAAGATCAGCAAGCTTACCTGACCATGCTTGAAGAGGCCGAGCGCCGCGACCATCGTAAACTGGGCCGTGAGCTGGATCTGTTCCACTTCCAGGAAGAAGCTCCCGGTCTGATTTTCTGGCACCCCAAGGGGTGGGTGATCTGGCAACAGGTCGAGCAATATATTCGCCGCGTCTATCAGGACAATGGCTATCAGGAAGTGAAGGCGCCGCAAATTCTGGATTTGTCGCTGTGGAAGAAAACGGGCCACTGGGACAACTATGCTGAAAACATGTTCACGACCGAGTCGGAAAATCGTGTGTATGGCTTAAAACCCATGAACTGCCCCGGCCATGTGCAAATCTTCAACTCCGGTTTGCATTCCTACCGTGAACTGCCGATCCGTTACGGCGAGTTCGGTCAATGCCATCGCAACGAACCTTCGGGTGCCTTGCACGGCATGATGCGTGTGCGCGGTTTTACACAAGATGACGGTCACATTTTCTGTACCGAAGATCAGCTGCAAGACGAGTGCGCGGCTTTTACGGCTCAGTTGCAAGCCGTGTATGCGGACTTCGGCTTTACCGAGATTTTGTATAAAGTGGCCACTCGTCCTGAAAAGCGCATCGGTGACGATGCGGTCTGGGACAAGGCTGAACAAGCCCTGATCGAAAGCTTGCGCCGTACTGGTTGCGAGTTCGAGATCTCTGAAGGCGAGGGCGCTTTCTATGGTCCGAAGATTGAATACACACTGAAAGATGCCATTGGCCGTCACTGGCAGTGCGGCACTATCCAGGTGGACTTCTCCATGCCAGCGCGTTTGGGCGCCGAGTATGTGGATGCCCAGGATCAGCGTCGCGTGCCAGTGATGTTGCACCGTGCTATTTTGGGTTCTTTCGAACGTTTTATCGGCATGCTGATTGAAAACCACGCTGGTGCCTTGCCGGCCTGGTTGGCTCCAGAGCATGTGGTGGTATGCTGCATTTCTGAAGGTTCAGCTGATTACGCCCAGTCCGTAGCGCAAAACCTGAAGAAAATGGGGTTCCGTGCTTCCTCTGATTTGCGTGGTGAAAAAATCACTCGTAAAATTCGTGAGCACAGTATGCAAAAAGTGCCCTATATTCTTGTCGTGGGTGAAAAAGAGCGTGAAAATGGCGCAGTGGCCGTACGCGCGCGTGGTGGCGTGGACTTGGGCGTCATGCCAATAGCCGATTTTTCAGCACGATTGAAGCAAGAGATCGATAGCCGTCAGTAAAACAGAAACGCTATCGTTTTTATCGACATTTTTAGGAGTTTTCGACATCGCAACCGAGAAAAAACATCGCATCAATGGTGAAATTCGTATTCCAGAGGTGCGACTCATTGGAGTCGAGGGTGAGCAGCTAGGTATCGTCAAGGTGCCTGACGCCTTGGCAATGGCAGAACAACATGATGTGGACTTGGTGGAAATTGCCCCTACGGCTGCACCACCGGTTTGTCGTCTGATGGATTACGGCAAATTCCGTTATCAGGAACAGAAGCGCCAACAAGAAGCCAAGGCCAAGCAGAAAGTCATTCAGATCAAGGAAGTCAAGTTCCGTCCCGGCACGGACGAAGGAGACTACCAGGTCAAGCTGCGCAATGTGAAGCGTTTCATCGATGATGGCGATAAAGTCAAGGTGACTTTGCGTTTCCGTGGTCGTGAGATGGCGCACCAGGAATTGGGGATGCGTGTGCTGGAGCGGGTTCGCGACGAAGTCAGCGAAATCTGTCAGGTTGAAGCAATGCCCAAGTTGGAAGGCCGTCAAATGGTCATGGTCTTGGCGCCTCGCAAGAAAGCGTCCTGATACTTTTGCACGATGCTGCCTGGATCCGCCCAGGAGCATTATGCGTCGCTCGACTCACTCCCAAGTGGTGAGTCGAGCGCAATCGCCTTTGCAGCTCGGCTGCAAAGGCGTTTTTCTCTAGGTGTGATATGCACGTTTTATTCATCATTGATCCTTTGCCCAGCCTGTCGGCTTACAAGGATTCCTCCGTTGCCATGATGCGTGCATTTTTGGCGCGTGGTCATCGCGTCAGCGTCACATTGCAGTCTGATTTGTATATTTCCCAAAGCCGGGTTCGTACACGTAGTCAGGCTGTAAGCATTGCTGCCGATGCCGATTTGCGTGCGACTTCGTGGTGGACACACCCCGAACCTGCGACCGAGCAGGAGTTGAATGCCTTTGATGCGGTCATCATGCGTAAAGACCCGCCTTTCGATATGGAATATTCCTATTCCACGCATTTGCTCAGCTTTGCGCAGGAGCAGGGGGCCAAGGTCTTCAATTCGGGCGCAGCCATTCGTAATCACCCTGAAAAACTCGCGATTACCGAATTTCCAGAATTTACCCCACCCACTTTGGTCACCCGTGACATGGCCCGCCTGCGTGCCTTTCACCAGGAGCATAAGGATGTGATCGTCAAACCACTGGATGGTATGGGCGGCATGGGTATTTTCCGTCTGCAAGATCCAGAGCCCAATTTGGGCGCCATCCTGGAAACGCTGACGGCGAATGGTACGCAAACCATTATGGCGCAGCGCTATATCCCGGAAATCGTCAAGGGTGACAAACGCATCCTGATTATCGATGGTGAACCGGTGCCTTATGCCTTGGCACGTATCCCCTTGGCAGGTGAGACGCGCGGCAACCTGGCTGCAGGTGGTCGAGGGGTTGCCCAAGCTTTGTCCGAACACGACTGGCATATTGCTCGTACCCTGGGCCCTGTACTGGCCGCTCGTGGTTTGCTGCTGATCGGTCTGGATGTGATTGGTGACTACGTCACGGAGATCAACGTGACCAGCCCAACCTGTTTTGTTGAAATCACGGACCAGACAGGCTTTGACGTTGCGCAGCGTTTTGCCCAGGCCGTCGAACAAGCGACGGGACGCGCGTGATTCGCCTTGCCTTGATCATGCATGAGCCTCTGGCCAGTGCGTTTGCCAGTTGTGCCGAGCACGTCTTGGGTGAAAAGCCCGATCTGTTTGTCTTTGACATACAGGCCGACGAATGCACCGATACAGCGGTAGATCGCTTGCTGGAGCGGTTGCACACACAAGCGCCGGACGCATTGGCCACGCTGATCCTGTGTGATCTGTACGGTGCCACACCCTTTAATGTGGCCCGGCGGGTTCAGCAAGCTTTGCAAGATCAAGGGCAGGGCGCTTATTTATTGACTGGCACCAATATGTGTATGGTGTTGAAAGCCTTGACCGAGCGACGTGACAATCCTGAGCAGTTCGCCCAGGATGTCATGGCAGGCGCATTGCGTGGCATTGTTCACGCAGACTGCCATTGCTAATTTGAATGTTCATTTTCATTTTTCAGTTGCCCTTATGCCTAGCGTATCCATCACGATTAGTAATAAATTAGGTCTTCATGCTCGGGCAGCAGCCAAGCTTACTCAGTTGGCTGGCCGGTATCGTAGTGAGATTTTTATCGCGCGTGGATCTCAACGCGTGAATGCAAAAAGTATTATGGGTGTCATGATGCTGGCCGCCGGAATGGGGGTCACCGTGGTTATCGACGCTCAGGGCGAGGATGCCGACCAGGCCCTCAATGATATTCAAGCGTTGTTTGATGCCAAGTTTGGTGAAAACGAATAGGGAAGCAATCCATTCATGAATAGTGCAGCAGCTCGTACCCCGGCACCTGATTTGCCTTCGATGTTTACCGCTCAAGGTCAAGCAGTCGGTAAGGGGTACGCCATTGCCAAAGCCGTGGTGATGAGCGCAGCAGCACTGGAAGTTCCTCATTATCGGATTGCAGCCGAAGACGTTGATTCTGAAAGCCAGCGCCTGTTAAGCGCCATGGCCAGTACTCGCGATGAGCTTCGCACTATGGTTGATCAGTTGCCTGTGGATGCCCCGCGCGAGCTGGCTCCCATATTGACTGTGCACAGCCTGCTGCTGGACGATCCCATGTTGACGCAGCAAACCTGCGCCATCATTGCCGAGCGGCACTACAACGCAGAGTGGGCCTTGACTTCGCAAGGTCAGATGTTGGTTGAGCAGTTCTCCCAAATGGAAGACGAATACCTGCGCGAACGTGGTGCTGATGTGCGCCAGGTTATCGAGCGGGTATTACGAGTTCTGGCAGGCAAGCCAGCCTTGTTGCCGGGTTTTTCTGCGGCTCAGGAAGAACCGCTGATTGTGGTCGCTCGAGATATTTCCCCAGCGGATATGCTCCGCTTGCGTGGTGGTCATTTTGCTGGCTTTTTGACCGACTTGGGGGGGCCAACCTCGCATACAGCGATTGTGGCCCGCAGTTTGAGTGTTCCTGCCGTAGTGGGCCTGGGAAGTTTCCGCAGTCTGATTCGCGATGGCGATTATTTGATTGTGGATGGTTTCTCCGGCGCGGTGATAGTGAATCCGTCTGAACCGGTGCTGGCTGAATACCGGGAGCGTCAGCAGGCCTATCGTCGTGAACGGGCCGAGCTGGAGGCATTGCTGGATGCGCCTGCGATGACCTTGGATGGCATCCATGTTCGTCTGGAGGCCAATATTGAGCTTCCTGAAGAAGCCGAGCTTGCCTTGAAGGCGGGCGCCGATGGTATTGGCCTGTTTCGCAGCGAGTTTTTGTTTATGGGGCGCGCGGATCTGCCTTCTGAGCAAGAGCAATACGAGGCGTATTCTCGTGTTGTCAAGGCAATGAAAGGCAAGGTCGTCACTATTCGCACACTGGATATTGGTGCTGACAAGACTTTGGATGGTGACGCAACGGTAGCAACCAACCCCGCGCTGGGCTTACGCGCAATTCGCTATTGTCTGGACAAGCCTGAAATGTTTGCCACGCAGCTGCGTGCCTTGCTGCGAGCCAGTCAGTACGGGCAAATCCGTATTCTTATCCCCATGATTTCCTCCATGAACGAGGTCCATGCAAGCCGCCAGGCTATCGAGTCGGCGGCGCGGGAGCTGGAGAAATCCGGCACGCCTTTTGCTCGAAATTATTTATTGGGCGCCATGGTAGAGGTGCCAGCCATCGCTATTGCTATTGAGCCCTTTGTGCAGGAACTGGATTTTCTGTCCATCGGAACGAATGACCTGATTCAATACGTTCTGGCGGTAGACCGGGGAGATGCAGAAGTGGCCAGCCTGTACGACCCCATGCATCCCGCTGTCTTGCGATTGATTGCGCATACCATCAATGCGGCTGACCGAGCAGGTAAACCTGTGGCGATTTGCGGGGAAATGGCAGGGGATGCCTCGGTCACTCGCATGTTGCTGGGGCTGGGCCTAAAAGAATTCTCCATGCATCCGCAGCAATTGCTGGATGTGAAAAAGGAAGTGCGTCTTTCGCATTCCAATGCCTTGCGCGTCAAGGTTGCCAGTGCCTTGAACCGGGCCGAGCGCATCGATTTAGCGACATTAGCCGCCTAAGTGGTTGAAAATAGATCAATTTAATTTGGCAAATATGTAACAAACCCCGGCTGTAACCCGATGAGGGATTCTGTTTGTAACAGGGTCTCGTATCCGGGTTTCAGGCTAGGTACTTGTTGTTAAAGGGTTTGTCACAAACCTTGAGCGATATCGTCAGAATATTTGAAATCAGGATTTACACTAATAGATTGGTCTGTATGCCTGGCACCGATAGAATGGCTCTTAGGGGAGTTGTAACAAACCCAAGGCCGAGCCGGAAGTCGCACCAGGCATCGGCCCATTCTATCTAGCGACCTTGGAATAGTAGAAAGGAAATCTTATGAAACTGACTCGTGCTCATTTTGCTGTCATGGCCGCTGCTGCTTCGATGACTCTTTTGGCTGCGTGTTCCAAAGAGGACGATAAAGCCGCTTCGAGCGCGCCACCGGCTCCTGTCGCTGCGCCACAATCGACGGCGCCTTCCACTGCACCTGCTCCCGAAGCTGACAAATCCATGGAGCAAAAAACGGAAGAGTTGAAGCAGGACGCCGCTAAAGTTGCTGAAGACGTCAAAAAAGAAGCAGAGGAACAGAAAGAAAACGCCAAGGAAAATGCTAACTCCTTGAAGGAAGATGCCAAGGCTGCCGGCGATAAAATCGCTGAAAAAGCAGACGAAGCCAAGGACGCTATGGCTGAAGCTGCCAGCCGTACTGGTGATGCGATTAAAGAAGGCGCAGCCAAAGCTGATAAAGCTATTCAGGACAAACTGGGTAATGGTGTTGACTCTTCACCATCTTCCGTTCCTTCAGAACAAGCCAAACCTTAAGGCTTGAATAATTGGGCAGCTTGTCTGGCCAGATGAAAAAAGCGGGTGCCTTTGGCACCCGCTTTTTCTATACTGCTGATAGTGTCAATATTTTCAGGAGAGGACCATGATTAATCGTAGCGAGTGGCTGGAAGATCTACAAAAAAATGTTTCGGAGCTGATCGCCAAAAGTCCGGCTGCCGATATTGAGCGCAATGTAAAAGCCTTTATGGGACAGGCCTTCAACCGTATGGACTTGGTCACCCGTGAAGAGTTCGATACTTACCAGTTGATGCTGGAGCGTGCGCTGGCTCGTGTGGCTGCTTTGGAAACACGTTTGCAAGCCTTGGAAGGGCGCCAAACTCCTGTTCCTCAGGAAGGTGATGCTCCTGCTCAAGAGGGCAGCCAAGGCTGATAACTTCATTTGAATACTGTTACCAGGCCTGGGGGTAGGGGCAAACATTCGGCCAGCCCCTTGCTTATTGCTGTTTTTCTTGTGTTGACCGGGGTGTGCGCCGCACTGCATGTGTGGAAAGTACCCCCGGCTTTGCCTTTTATGCAGCGGGAGTTGGGCATGGACCTGGTGCAGTCGGGTTTTTTGCTGGCGAGCGTGCAAATGGCCGGCATGTTGCTGGGGCTAGGTATAGGACTGATTTCCGAGAAAATCGGCTTGCGCCGCTGCATTCTGACGGGGCTGGGCATTTTGAGCCTGGCTTCGCTGATTGGTTCTCTGTTTGAGCATAGTTCGCTGGTTTTATTGGGCCGCATGATAGAGGGGTGTGGCTTCTTGATGGTAGTGCTGCCCATTCCTGCCTTGATCAAACGTATTACCGATGCCGCACGTTTGAGCCGGGTCATGGGATTGTGGGGCTGTTATATGCCTGCCGGAGCGGTCTTGATGCTGTGGGCTGGCGCTGCCTGGTTGGCAGTAGGCTCCTGGCGTACGCTTTGGGTAGTTCTGGGCGTATTGACGGCCATCTTCATGGTTTTGACCTTTCTTCTGGTGCCGCCGGATTCTCAAACTCAAACCAAGCGTGCGACGCAGGATGTATCCGCTTATCACTGGTCGAGCCTGTTGCGCACGACCTTAAGCTCGGGCCGGGTTTGGTTGCTGGCCTTGGCCTTTGGCGTTTACGCGGCACAATGGGCGGCGGTCGTGGGTTTTATGCCCACTATTTATAATCAGGCAGAGATAGCGGTTGGCACGGCTGGTTTGCTGACGGCCTTGATTGCGGCCGGGAATGTCGTGGGTAATCTGGGAGCAGGGCGTTGCCTGCATGCGGGTATCCCGCCTCATCGACTGCTGCAAGCCGGCTATCTGGGCATGATTGCGTGTGCAGTTCTTGCCTTCGGACTGACACAAAGTCTGGTGGTTCAATTTGTCGCCATTCTGCTGTTTTCGATTGTGGGCGGTTTGATTCCTGCTACCTTGTTTTTTCTGTCGGTTACGGCAGCGCCGTCGCCAGAGACCACCTCAACCTCCGTGGGCTGGGTGCAGCAATGTTCTTCACTGGGGCAGTTTGTAGGGCCACCTGTTGTGGCTTCGGTTGTGCATGCGTTGGGCGGATGGCAGTGGGCTTGGGTGGCGACGGTTAGTTTTGCCGTTTTGGGCTTGATCATTGCCTGGCGCTTGTCACGATTGGTTCTGCCCAATGGCCGTTAAGTTTTGCTCTGATCACAGTCGGATCATTAGAAGCAGATAATGAAGGAGCCAGCTCAGCAATGCTGGCTCTGTTTTTTTGAAGAGAAAGCAGCATGCTAGTCAGTAATGTCCAGATTACAAGAGATGAATTGATTGATCTTTTGGCCGCCTCCCATGAGTCTTTAAGCTTTGAAAACTGTACCTTTGATGGCCAGGATCTATCGGGTCTGGAACTGGAGGGCTTGCAGTTTTCCGCTTGCAGTTTTCTGGATACCCGCTTTATACGGGCGCATCTGCAAGACACAGTCTGGCAACGCTGCAAGCTGGGGCAAGTGGATTTCAGTCTGGCTGATTTAAGCTCGGCACACTTTCGGGTGTGTGATCTGCACTTGAGCAAGTGGGTGCGTGCCCAGATTGCTTCGTTGCAGATCGAGGACTCCAAACTAAGTGGGGCCATCTTCAATGAAACCCGTGGTCTGGATTTGAGTCTGCGTGAATGCAAGCTGGTAGGGGCGACTTTGCGGGCCATTAATTTCCGCAAACAGACCCTGGTGCAACTGGATTTCTCTGATGCCGACTTGGGCGGCTGTGATTTTCAGGATGCGGTATTTGAAGGTGGCAGCTTGCGGGGCGCCAGTCTGCGAGGGGTGAACTTCAAAGGGACGGACCTGCGCAGTGTAGAGTTGGGTAGCATTAGCTTGTACGACTTGAATAACTCTTTCCAAGGCGCGTGCTTGTCCGTCGAACAGGCCGTCCAGTTGGTCAGCTCCATGGGTGTGCAGGTTCAGTAAGACCTGCAGGCCGTACAAGTACGCAGTGATGTTTTAAGGCAGGTATCTGGAGCTTCTTTTCCCTGGCAGGCAGACTGACTATTTGCCTTGGAAAGGGAGAAGGGCATATGTCCTTGGCCGTGCTGAACAGTTGTGCCTTGTCGGGCCTGGATTTCATCGATGTACGCGTTGAGGCGCATGTCGCGCCGGGTTTGCCCGCTTTCCATATTGTGGGTTTGCCCGATGCCGGTATTCGTGAAAGTCGCGAGCGCATACGAGCGGCCTTGCACGCCAGTGGTTTTGACTTCCCCGCCGCCCGGTTGACGATCAATCTGGCTCCTGCGGATCTGCCCAAAGATTCGGGACGCTTCGATTTGCCAGTGGCTTTGGCGATTTTATTAGCCAGCGGCCAGCTTAGTCGTCCGGATGATAAAGAGCGCGAGCAGGCAATTACCGGTTTGGATCGTTATGTGATGGCTGGGGAGCTGTCGTTAACCGGCGCTGTGGTCCCTGTTCAAAGCGCCTTGACGATAGCTTTGGGCATGGCGCGTCGGCATTCGGGACTTTGTCTGTTGCTGCCCGCGCAAAGTGCTGAAATTGCTGCATATGTGCCGGATTTACAGGTGCGTGGTGTGGCCAGTTTGGCTGAGGCCGCAGCCTATCTACGTGGCGATACCGAGCTGGAACAGACGGTAGCTCAGCCTTGGCCGGAGCAGAATACGGATCAACAGTTTTGTTTATCGGACGTGCTGGGACAGTCTTTGGCTTGCCGTGCGTTGGAGGTGGCCGCGGCGGGTGGGCATAGCCTTCTGCTAAACGGCTCACCGGGAGTGGGTAAGACGATGTTGGCCCAACGATTGCCCGGCCTATTGCCGGATTTGGATCGATACGCACAACTGGAAGTGGCCGCCTTGTATTCCTTTGTGCAAGAACAGGATTTTTTTAGCAGGCGCCCCCCATTTCGCGCCCCCCATCACAGCGTTTCCACTCCCGCCTTGATTGGCGGTGGTAGCCGGCCCAGGCCAGGAGAGGTGTCCTTGGCTCATCACGGCGTGCTGTTTCTTGATGAGCTGCCTGAGTTCAGTCGACGTTCTCTGGAGGCCTTGCGCGAGCCCTTGGAGCAAGGTTGTGTGCGTATCTCTCGTGCGCAGAAGCAGGCTGTCTTTCCGGCTCAATTTCAATTTGTGGCTGCTATGAACCCGTGTCCTTGTGGATGGGCGGCGAGTCAACATCGGGCTTGTCGCTGCTCTTTGGCTCAGCGAGAACTCTACAGGCAACGTTTGTCTGGACCCATGCTGGACAGAATTGACCTGTTGGTGACGATGAGTGAGTCTGATCCGGAACGTGATCAGGCCGCACAGTCATCCAGTCACGTACGAAAGCGGGTGCAAGAAGCCCTGGATAGGCAACTTGCTCGCCAGGGAAGCAGTAACGCCCATTTATCGGTTGCCAATCTCAGAGAGTATGCGGTTTTGTCTGAGGATGCGGTGCACTTATTGCTTAGCGCACGTAAACGTTGGCATTGGTCGGAAAGAGTGCAGGGGAGAGTGCTGCGTGTGGCGCGAACGATTGCAGATTTGGCAGGGATGGATCAAATTGTCCGTCACCATATTGCAGAGGCTTTGCAATTTCGTCCTGATTTGCCGTAACTCACACAGGCCCACAAGGGCGGATCAGCCGCTTGAAAGAGGAGGTAACGTTTAAGGCATATGGTCTTTGCACTTCGCTCAGGCTCAGGTCCAAAGCGCCTAGGGTTTTAGATTTGCAAGTTATGGATAAAGCCGTGCGCTGCGCCAGAGGACAAGGAAGAGGCTGTCGCGGAATTTTTCGCTACCAGTAAGATATTAGTATGAGTGTTTTCCTCTTCTGGTTTATCGCTGGCGTTTTTTCGGGCTTTTTCTTAATTCGATTCAAGGGTGTGGAATTTTAAATAAAATACGTGGGCACCATCGATACCCTCTTTGAGGGTGAGTATCTTTTCAAATAGAGCGTTGCTGATTTCCAGCTTGGTTTGGAGGTAAATCAGACCGCTGACAAAGTAAGCATCGCAGCCTAGAGCGACGACGGCACCATCTGCATTGTCGTCGCTTGTTGTTGTAGGCAGGGCTGCGCGGGTACGGCGGCTTGGGAGTGTTCAGCGCGTCAATCCATGTCACTACTTCTTTGTGATCAATAAGTGGGTTCATGGTGCCACTCCGTATGCAAGACAGCAGGGCCTGCTGCTGCGGCAAAAGTCTTTTTTAGTTTTTATCTGAAAAATCGCTTTTATAGAAAAACTTCACTTCTTGCGTGTATTCCTATTCCTATTTGTTTTGTTTTGTTTTGTTTTTTATTTTATATTTCTTTTTTTTTTATTAATTGAATTTATTTTATGGGTTTTTTCCAAAAAAAATGATCGAATATATGAGTGATCAGGAGGCGGTGTGATTATGTTTTGGAATCTGCTCGATGGTCTTATTTGAGTTTTTTTCTGCCTTTTTCATGCGCTGAATACCCTGCTTTTAATCTCTATCTGATGATGTTTTGTATTTAATTGATTTGTAGCCTGTGCGCTATTTTTTCGTGTTTAAAGATGGTTTGGGGTGATGGGTGTTCCGAAAATAAGTGACAGGCACAGTCTATGAACGAGGTCGTCCCACACGATCGCCCGGATGCTGTGTGGTACCGCGCCCTAAGAAGAGACACTGTTCCTTGCTTTCCTTGATGGTCAGATAGCAAGGGTTCTACTATAAAAAATCCCCCTGATATCTGGACAATTTCCCAAGAATCACTCTATAATCAAGGGCTTTTCCCCTGTTTGGATCTGTTTCTGGCAGCGGGCAAAGAAAAAAATAAGTGCCTGTTGTGGGTCATACAAGTGTCCGCCAGCTTCCTAGGCGACCACCCGCAGACACAAATTAGTCGAGTAATTTCATGCCTAAAATGAAAACCAAAAAAAGCGCTTCCAAGCGCTTTGTGGTTCGTGGTAGCGGTTCCATCAAGCGGGGCCAAGCGTTCAAGCGTCACATTCTGACCAAGAAGACGACCAAGAACAAACGTCAGTTGCGCGGTGCCGTCGAGGTTCATAAAGCCGACGTCGCTTCCGTAAAAGCAATGATGCCTTTCGCTTAATTAGGGGGAATCACACATGTCACGAGTAAAACGCGGTGTTAACGCACGCGCACGCCACAAAAAAGTAATTGCCCAGGCCAAAGGTTTTCGCGGCCGTCGCGGTAATGTATTCCGTATAGCCAAACAGGCTGTCATGAAGGCAGGTCAGTACGCCTACCGTGACCGCCGTAACAAAAAACGCGTATTCCGCTCGCTGTGGATTACTCGTATCAATGCAGCCTGCCGCGAACTGGACATGAGCTACAGCCAGTTTATCGCCGGCCTGAACAAAGCCTCTATCGCTTTGGACCGTAAGGTTCTGGCTGACTTGGCTGTTAAAGACAAGGCAGGTTTTGCTGCTGTTGTTGCACAGGCTAAGAACGCTCTGGCTGCTTAAGCGGTATCTGACTGTATAGTTCACAAACGGGGCCTTTGGGGCTCCGTTTGTTTTTGGAAAGTAACACGCCATGACTTCCTCTCACGACGATCTGATTGCCCAGGCTCGGGCCTTATTTGAGCAGTCTCAGGACGCCGCCTCGCTGGAAAACGCCAAAGCTCGGTTTTTGGGCAAACAAGGTGCTATCACGGCCTTGATGAAAGGCCTTGCCCAGATGGAGCCGGAGCAGAAAAAAGCAGCAGGTGCCAGCATCAACGTGCTCAAGCGCGAAATTGAAGGTTTGCTGAACGATCGTCGTGCTGCCTTGGCGGCAGAACAATTGAACCAGCGACTGGCTCAAGAACAAATTGATGTGACTTTGCCCGGCCGGGGCCGTGGTACCGGTGGTATCCATCCGGTGATCCAGACCTGGCAGCGTGTCGAAGCCATTTTCCGCTCTATCGGTTTTGATGTGGCTGACGGCCCCGAGATCGAGAATGACTGGACAAACTTTACCGCTCTGAACAATCCAGAGAATCACCCGGCCCGCTCGATGCAGGACACGTTCTATATCGATATGAACGACGAGCAAGGTTTGCCTTATTTGCTGCGTACACACACCAGCCCCATGCAAGTGCGCTATGCCCGCATGAATCAGGCGCCAATTAAAGTGATTGCTCCCGGCCGCACCTATCGAGTCGATAGTGATGCCACCCACTCGCCCATGTTCCATCAGGTGGAAGGGCTGTGGATTGCCGAGGATATTTCCTTTGCCGACCTGAAAGGCGTTTACACGAATTTTCTGCGTGCTTTCTTTGAAAGCGATGATCTGGTCGTGCGTTTTCGACCTTCTTTCTTCCCCTTTACCGAGCCATCTGCCGAGATTGACATGATGTTCTCCTCCGGCCCCAACAAGGGCCGTTGGCTGGAAATCTCCGGTTCCGGGCAGGTTCACCCGCAAGTGGTGCGCAATTTCGGTTTGGACCCAGAGCGTTACATCGGTTTCGCCTTTGGTTCCGGACTGGAGCGCCTGACTATGTTGCGCTATGGTGTTAACGATTTGCGCCAGTTCTTTGAAGGCGATCTGCGCTTTCTGAAGCAGTTCAATCGTTGATTCCTACTTCGCGCCGCTGGGCCTCTTAGGCCCGGTCGGTTCCGGTATACGCCGTTTTACGTCTCCATCTTTGCATCATGTTATTTTCCGAATCGTGGCTGCGCCGCTTTGTGAATCCCAAACTGGGAACTGAAGAACTGGGTCATCAACTGACGATGGCTGGCTTGGAGGTTGAAGAAATTCAAGCCGCCGCGCCAGCGTTCGAGAATGTTGTCGTCGGCTTTATTGCCGAGATTGCCCCTCATCCTGACGCTGACCGCCTGCGCGTCTGCCAGGTCGATGACGGCTCGGGCAAGCTGCTGCAGATTGTGTGCGGTGCGCCCAATGCGGCTCAAGGCATCAAGATTCCAGTGGCCCGTGTGGGTGCGGAACTGCCCGGTGGCATGAAAATTGGCCCGGTCAAAATGCGTGGCGTGGAATCCGCCGGCATGTTGTGCTCGGGTCGCGAGCTGGGTCTGTCGCAAGATCACGATGGTTTGCTGGTACTGGATGCAGACGCACCCGTGGGCCAGAGCCTGCGCGAACTGCTGGATCTGGACGACCAGATTATCGAATTGAAATTGACGCCTAACCGTGCAGACTGTCTGTCCGTGCTGGGCGTGGCGCGTGAAGTGGCCGCTCTGACGGGCGAACCACTGACTCTGCCAGACTTCACACCTGTTCCTGTCACGATTGAAGATCGCGTTTCCGTTACCGTGAAAGACGCCGATCTGTGCGGCCGTTTTGCCGGCCGTGTGATTCGTGGCGTCAATGCGCGCGCCCAAACCCCGGACTGGATGAAAACCCGTCTGGAGCGTAGTGGCCAGCGTTCGATCTCCGCGTTGGTGGACATCTCCAATTACGTCATGCTGGAACTGGGCCGTCCTACGCACGTGTTCGATTTGCAGCGTGTACAAGCCGGTCTGGAAGTGCGTTGGGCACGTAAAGGCGAACAGTTGGAGCTGTTGAGCGGTTTGAACGTCGAGCTGGATACCGATGTTGGCGTGATCGCGGTTAACGATGTCCCGCAAAGCATGGCCGGTATCATGGGTGGCGAGCAAAGTGCTGTCACGCTGGATACCACTGACGTGTATCTGGAAGGCGCTTTCTGGTGGCCAGAAGCCATCATGGGCCGTGCTCGTCGCTACAAGTTTTCTTCCGATGCCAGCCACCGCTTCGAGCGTGGTGTGGACTTCGACTCCATTACTCAGCATCTGGAGCGCACCACAGCGCTGATCCTGGAAATCTGTGGTGGCCAGGCCGGTCCTATGGATGATCAGGTTGTAGCCTTGCCCGAGCGCAAGCCCGTTGCCATGCGCCTGGATCGCTGCCGCCGTGTTCTGGGTATTCCTCTGGAACAAAAGCAGGTTGAGAGCATCTTCACCTTGCTGGGCCTGGAGTTCTCGGTGGCTGACGGTGTCTTTACGGTCAACCCTCCCAGCTTCCGTTTCGACTTGACGATCGAAGAGGACCTGATCGAGGAAGTCGCCCGTATTTACGGTTTTGAAAATATTCCTGATCTGCCTCCAGTTGCTGCCGCGCAAATGCGTGTGCCGGCTGAGTCCTTGCGTGGCCCGCACGCCTTGCGCGCTGTGCTGGCTGCTCAGGACTACCAGGAAGTCATCAACTTCTCTTTTGTGCAAGAGTCCTGGGAAAAAGACATTAACGGGCAGGCTGATCCTATCCGTTTGCTGAACCCCATTGCCAGCCAATTGGCGGTGATGCGTACCAGCCTGATTCCTGGGCTGCTGGCCAATATCGAACGCAATGCCAACCGTCGTCAGTCGCGTGTGCGTGTGTTCGAGTTCGGCCGCGTTTTCATGCGCGATGCTTCCCAGGAAAATGGTCCTTTGACCGTGGCCGGTATCCATCAGCCCAATCGCATTGCGGCCGCTGCCTGGGGCCCTGTCGTGACCGAGCAGTGGGGCCAGCCTGATCGTCCGGTTGACTTCTTTGACGTTAAGCGCGATCTGGAAACCTTATTGGGCCAACGTGCCGCTCAAGTCCGTTTCGAGCCTGAAGCTCACCCCGCCTTGCATCCAGGCCGTAGCGCCAGTGTGAAGCTGGATGGTAAAACCATAGGCTGGATTGGTGAAATCCATCCCCAATGGTTAAATGAATTTGGCCTGAGCCAGGCTCCCGTGGTCTTTGAGGTGGATGTCGATGCCATCTCTCACGACGAAGTGGTGCATGCCAAGGAAGTATCCAAGCAGCCCGTGGTGCAACGAGATCTGGCGGTTTGGCTGGATAAAGACGTATCCTATCAAGCTGTGCTGGATACGTTGAACCAGGTGCGCAGCACGGCAGCGGCCGCCGCCATCGTCAAGGACATTCAATTGTTTGACGTTTGGCGCGACAAGAACGATGCATCGGAAAAGAGTCTGGCGATTCGCTTCTGGTTGCAAGACAGCGCAAGCACGCTGGATGATGAGCGTGTCGAGCAATGCCTGGAGGTATTGTTGACGGCACTGGTATCCGTGCATGGCGCTCGGGCAAGGGCATAAGGAGACACAATGAACGTAGAGCGTACTTTGACCAAGGCGGATTTGGCCGAACTCTTGTTTGAGCGCGTTGGCTTGAATAAACGTGAAGCCAAAGATATTGTGGATACTTTCTTTGCCGAGATTCGCGACTCTTTGGCCGACGGTGTGGAGGTCAAGCTGTCCGGTTTTGGTAATTTCCAGGTGCGGGACAAACCCCCGCGTCCTGGCCGTAACCCCAAGACTGGCGAAGTGATCCCTATCTCGGCCCGCCGAGTGGTGACTTTCCATGCCAGTCAGAAGCTCAAAAGTGTAGTCGAAGGGGCGCCCGTGGCACCCGAGGATGACCAGGACTGAGCCCTGGTACGTTTGCGTACAGTTTTGCCTGACTGAACGTGTAAAATCATTCTTATTGTCGATCAGCATCAGTGGCCATGAGCACAAACGAAAAGACGGCGACCTTGCCACCTATCCCTGCCAAGCGTTATTTCACAATCGGTGAAGTCAGTGAGCTTTGCTTGGTCAAGCCCCATGTCCTGCGTTATTGGGAGCAGGAATTCACGCAGTTAAAGCCCGTCAAGCGACGCGGTAACCGACGCTATTACCAGCACCACGAGGTGCTGCTGATACGCCGGATTCGCGGCTTGCTGTACGAAGAAGGCTTTACGATCAGCGGGGCGCGCAATCGCTTGGGCGATGGCCCAGATATGCCTTTTGATCAGGAAGCGGCTGTGCGACTGACTGGCCAGGAGATGCAGGCTTTGCGCACTAATCTTGGCCAGATCCAGACAATGTTGGATCAAGCCTTGGCAATGACCGATCCGGGCTCGGCCCAGTAATTCGGAATTGCTCAGCAGGAAAGAAGGTCGGCCTTGGAGCCGGCCTTTTTCATGGAAGGAACACGCAGTGAACTTACGTAGTCAGGCTTTAAAGGCTTTGTTAGTGCAAGATCCCGTTGGCAAGTTGGCAGCGGTAAGGGCAATTGCTCATGGTTTGCCCGTAGGGGCAGACGAACATCTGGACGAGCCGGCAGGTGTGCCAGGACGGCCCCAGGGTTTGTGTTTTGTCAGCCCTCAACAGGTTCCCAAGCGTTCCGTGCGGACTGTTCAGGGTCGCGCTGCCTTATTGCATTCTCTGGCTCATATTGAGTTCAATGCCATCAATCTGGCTCTGGACGTGTTGTGGCGTTATCCAGGTTTGCCGGACTCGTTTTATGCGGGCTGGTTGCAGGTGGCGGTGGAGGAAGCACTGCATTTTGAGCTGCTAAGCAATCATCTTCAAACACTCGGTGTCTGCTATGGGGACTTGCCCGTCCATGACGGGCTGTGGGAGATGGCTGAGCGAACGCGCTTTGATCTGTTGGCGCGTTTGGCCTTAGTGCCGCGCACCCTGGAAGCGCGGGGGCTGGATGCTTGCCCCCTGGTGCATCGTAAGTTACTGGATGCCGGAGATGAAAAAGCGGCTGCGATTATCGCCCTCATTTTGCGTGATGAGGTTGGGCATGTCGCGTTGGGCAATTACTGGTATCGCAAAGTCTGCCAAGAGCAAGGTTTACCTGACTTTGATACCTATGGTCAGTTGGCACAGCGCTATCGCGCGCCACGTTTGCGCGGTCCCTTTAATCGCCAAGCCCGCCTGGAGGCGGGCTTCACGGTCGAGGAAATCGACGAGCTGGAACGGCTGGATGCTGCTTTTAAGAGCGGGTTGCCGACGAGTTAGCTTCCGTATTGGCCTGGGGCAGATTATCCAGCTGTCCAAAGCTGACGATGCGGCCAATATACAGAACGGGGCCTTCTGGTGCACCGCTATTGGAGCCGCCTTTTGCCTCCAGCGTCATTTCAAAAATCTGCTCGTCTTCTACGGTGCCAATCAAAGCAGCGGGTACCGTGATGGGGCGATTGGGATCAATCAAGCCCAAAGAACGGATTTGCGTGCCACGCGGCGTGTGTGTCCACAGTTGTACCGACTGCGTGGCGTTGACTTCGGTGTTGACCTTGGGCACTAGCAAGACATTGCCTTGTGGATCCACCGTAGCAATCCAGGCCGGGGTCGAGGATTGGCCGGGGGCCTGCAAAATGGCAGCTTGACGCGGCTTCATCTCAATAACGTTGATGGGGGGCTCGGAGTTCAGGTTCATGAGCAAGGCAATGACCAGGCCCAGAATCACGATAGCCGCCAAGCCACCTAGCAAAATTGGCATGGGCATGGCAAAGCCAAGGGACTTGCGTTCGCCTTCAACGGGTTCGGGTCTGCGTTTCTGCTCTATCGCCACAGATTCAGGTTCGCTTTTCGCAGACTTTTTCTTCTCTGCCACTGGGGGCGCACCTGTCGGCGCTGGATCGGGTGCGGCAGTAGCGGCTTTTGTGGCTGGGTCAGAGTCGGCGCGTAGCAAGGTGGGGAAGGGCGGCGTGTGATCGTCTGCCTTGCTGCTCGGGTTAGTGTTGTTGTCTGACCAGCGAGGTTCAGTGCGAGTGGCAGTTTGCGTTTGAGCCGCGCCGGTCTTTATGCCGGGTTCCTGACGTTCCGACTTGATGGCTGGAGTGCTTGCACTGGCGTTGTTGGCGCTGTCCGGCTTGGATGATTCGTCAGCGCCAGTGGCTGTGTTGCCAGCCTGGTGACGTGCAGCAGGTGGTGGCAAGCCCAAGGTGTGGTGGATATGGGCCAGGCTAGTGGGCGCGGGCAATGTTGGGGGCAGGCAGTCCACCAGTTCCAGCCAGGCATGTTCCCAAGCCAATGCCAGACGCGCGGCCTGATCATTTTGCTGCATCAGGCTATGGGCTTGAACCAGCTCATGTTGGCTGAGCAGACCCAGGGTGTACTCGCCAATCATCACGGCGTGACGTGGGTCGTTGATATTGCCTTCATTGATCAGGGGAGTGAGCTGCTGCAAGCCATGTTGGACCACCGCGCGTAATTGGGCGGGAGAGCGGTTCAGTTGAGGGCCCAGTTGTTCGTAACTGTTGCCGTGCAGGTAAGCATGGATCATGGCACGTTGACTGGTGCCATCGAGCTTGCCCATGGCAGGGATAAAACGTTGTCCAGCTTGTGGCTTGATGGCGGGCAGGGCGTAATGGTTGTCGCCGCTTTGCGTGCGTTGACGCAGTCGAGCCAGCAGCCTGAAGCGCAGAATGCTGTAAATCCAGGCGCGTCCTTCGCCCAGGTCTGGGTCATAGCCGGCGGCATTCTTCCACAACAAGACAAAGCTATCGCGCAGAACTTCTTCGGCATCAATACGGCGGCCCAATACGGCCTGGCCTAAGGCCAGCATCAAGGGCGCTTCCTGGCTGTACAGCACATCCAGCGCCTGGCTGTCTTGTGCGGCTAGCTGATCCAGGGAAGAAGAATACGAAAAAGAAGAAGACGGCATGGATGGGTTTTGCACGGTAAAGGGATTCAAGAGCCATATGTCCGCTATCAGACGCTGTTTTTGTTTTGTTTGCGCCTGTTTCAGACAAGCAGGTATTGTATGCCTTTCGCTGAGGGCTTGAAGGTAACAAAGTGCTGG
Source organism: Alcaligenes sp. (assembly GCF_050255915.1). Taxonomy (NCBI): domain Bacteria; kingdom Pseudomonadati; phylum Pseudomonadota; class Betaproteobacteria; order Burkholderiales; family Alcaligenaceae; genus Alcaligenes; species Alcaligenes sp. The sequence continues at coordinate 163,425 of NZ_JBFWIQ010000009.1, read as the reverse complement.
ATTGCCAGCATTTTCTTTGCAGTGGCAGGACGTGAATTTCCCCATCTGCAGCACTGGAGGCTTGATGGCTGACGCCTTTGCTGCCGCTACTGTGGTGTGCAGACCAATAATCAGCCCAACAAGCACGCCGACGGCAGGGTCTTGGCAGGGGTGGCGAGTGTAAAAGGCTATACTGCTTGGCTAGGTGCTGCCTGGTTGTTGTTGGTGATTAGTCAGGTAGCGGGCCTCTTTTCTGTATTCGTATCAAGGGCATAGCAGGAGCCTGCCTGCCAGTGGAAAGTATCGTTTGCTTGTCCCGCCTTGATTTCAGCGTTGTGCTGTAACTTATTTTTAAGCTGTCTGCGGTTCTTCGGCCTTGTGCTGGTGGACTCGGGCCTGTTGCGTGTGCCTCCTCGTCCTGAAGTGCTTGATGGTGTCTCCGGTGGTCTGAGCACCCTGAAATCCTTATTTCCTTACGTTTGGCGATTCAAGACTCGTGTGGTCTTGGCCTTGTCCTGTTTGCTGCTGGCGAAAGTCGCTACGGTGATGATGCCGATTTACCTAAAGCGGGTGATCGATGCCTTGAGTCTACCTGCGACCGCGCTGATGCTGCCGGTAGCCGCGTTGTTGGGATATGGTGCTGTGCGTCTGGCCTCCAGCGCTTTGGGTGAAATACGGGATGCCTTGTTTGCGCGAGTCACGCAAGGTTCGGTGCGCCTGATTGCGAACCACGTTTTTCGCCATTTGCTCGATCTGTCCTTGCGCTTTCATACCGAACGTCAAACGGGTGGTTTGAGCCGGGACATTGAACGGGGCACCAAAGGCGTCAGCTTTTTGCTGAATTTCCTGGTCTTCAATATTTTGCCGACCTTACTGGAAATTGCTCTGGTCTGTGGGATCTTGCTTTGGCGTTACGACTGGGTCTTTGCGGCGGTGACCTTGGGGACGATTGCTGCCTATATTGTGTTTACCTTGCTGGTGACAGAGCGGCGCATGCGTTATCGGCGCGCCATGAATGACTTGGATAGTCGTGCCAATTCGCGCGCAATTGACGCCTTGCTCAATTATGAGACAGTCAAATACTTCGGTAACGAGGACTACGAGATCAATCGCTACGACCAGAATATGGGCCAGTGGGTTCATGCTGCCGTGCGCAATCAGGTATCGCTGAATCTGCTCAATATCGGTCAGGCCTCGATTATCAGTGTTGGGGTGACAGCCTTGCTGTTCATGTCGGCGCAAGGGGTGCTGGCCGGAACCATGACGGTCGGTGACGTTGTGCTGGTGTCCGCCTTCCTGACTCAGCTTTATGCGCCTTTGAACTTTCTGGGCTTTGTTTACCGCGAGATCAAGAATTCCCTGGCCGATATGGAGCGCCTGTTCTCCTTGCTGCGTCGCAAGCAGGAAGTGAAAGATGCGCCGAATGCTCAGGTCTTGTCCTGTGAGCAGGCGGGCGTGCGTTTTGAGAACGTCAGCTTCGCCTATGACAGCCGCCGCAAGGTCATCCAGAACCTGAGTTTCGAGATCCCCGCAGGCAAGACCGTTGCGGTAGTTGGGTCTTCGGGCGCCGGTAAGTCCACTTTGTCGCGCTTGCTGTTCCGTTTCTACGATGTGACGGAAGGCCGAATCCTGTTTAATGGTCGTGAGCTGCATGAGTGGACGCAGGACAGCTTGCGCCGTCATATCGGTATCGTTCCCCAGGACACGGTCCTGTTCAACGATACGATTTTGCACAATATTGCTTATGGCCGTCCTGACGCCAGCACAGAGCAAATCGTGGCCGCGGCCCGCGCCGCCAGTATCCACGACTTCATCGAAAGCCTGCCCGATGGTTATGACACGGTTGTGGGCGAACGTGGCTTGAAGTTGTCCGGGGGCGAAAAACAGCGGGTGGCCATTGCTCGCACCTTGCTGAAGAATCCGCCGGTGCTGATTCTGGATGAGGCCACCAGTGCGCTGGATACCCGCACGGAACGGGCGATTCAGGCGGAGTTGAACGAGATTGCACGCGAGCGCACGACCTTGATCATTGCCCACCGTCTGTCCACGATTACAGACGCGGATTTGATTCTGGTTCTGGAGCGTGGGCAGATCGTGGAGCAGGGCACACACAGCGAACTTTTAGCCCTGGATGGCACCTATGCCCGTATGTGGAATATCCAGCAAAGTCTGCAGGGATAATTTGACCATATAGTACCAAAGCAGTACTATATAGTTCTACGACCTGTTCAGAGAGAAGGAATGCTGCGAATCAGTAAAATCATTGATTACGGCACTTTAGTGCTGACACACATGGCTGGCGATCCAGACCGTGTGTTCAGTGCGTCTGACTTGGCCGCCATCCTGGGTTTGGGCCAACCAACTGTCAGCAAGGTGCTTAAACTGCTGGGCCAGCACGAGCTGGTGATCAGTAGCCGAGGCGCACGCGGAGGGTATGTATTGGGCCGCCCCGCCAAACAGATAAGTGTAGCGCAGATTATTGATGCACTGGAAGATCAACCCTTTGGCTTGACTGAATGTGTTGCCACTCTTGGAGCCTGTTCCGTGGAGTCAGATTGCCATATACGCAGTAATTGGCAGCGTATCAACGATATTGTCCGTCGCACCTTGGAAGAGGTCAGTGTTGCAGACATGATACGTGTGCCCGTTAATGAATTTCCCCTGACACACAAGCCGGGTCCCGAATTGAAAAACAGAAACAAGGCGAGCACCTCCAACGTGGAGTTAACCGAATGAGTACCGTCAACGAACATCTGGACACCTTCCTCGATCGTGATTACGAGGCAGGCTTTGTCACCGACATCGAGTCTGAAACCATACCGAAAGGTCTGAACGAAGACGTCATCCGTTTCCTGTCCGCGAAAAAACGCGAGCCGGAGTTCATGCTGGAATGGCGCTTGGCTGCCTACCGCCAGTGGCTGACCATGAAATACCCCAAGTGGTCGATTGTGGAATATCCACCGATCGATTTTCAGGACATCAGCTATTACTCCGCGCCCAAGAGCAAGGCCGACGGCCCCAAGAGCCTGGACGAGGTGGATCCTGAGTTGTTGCGCACCTATGAAAAACTGGGTGTGCCTTTGCACGAACGCGCTCGTCTGGCCGGTGTGGCCGTGGACGCCGTGTTTGATTCCGTCTCGGTTGCTACCACTTTCCGTAAAGAGCTGGAAGAAGTCGGTGTGATCTTCTGTTCCTTTTCCGAGGCCGTGCGTGAGTACCCGGAGTTGGTACAGAAATACCTGGGTACGGTAGTCCCTCCTAGCGATAACTTCTACGCCGCTCTGAACTCGGCGGTGTTTTCCGATGGTTCCTTTGTGTACATCCCCAAAGGCGTACGTTGCCCCATGGAGCTGTCCACCTACTTCCGTATTAATGCGCGCGATACCGGTCAGTTCGAGCGCACCCTGATCATCGCGGAAGAGGGGGCTTCGGTCAGCTATCTGGAAGGCTGTACGGCGCCGATGCGTGATGAAAACCAATTGCACGCAGCGGTCGTGGAGCTGGTCGCCTTGGACGACGCCAAGATCAAGTACTCCACCGTACAAAACTGGTACCCCGGTGATAAGGACGGCGTAGGCGGTATTTATAACTTCGTCACCAAGCGTGGCGAATGCCGTGGCGCACGCTCGCACATCTCCTGGACGCAGGTTGAAACCGGCTCGGCCATTACCTGGAAATACCCCAGCGTGGTCTTGCGTGGTGATGACTCTCAAGGCGAGTTTTATTCGGTCGCCCTGAGCAACCATCGCCAACAAGCCGATACTGGCACCAAGATGATTCATATGGGTCGCAATACCCGTAGCACGATTATCTCCAAGGGGATTTCGGCGGGCCAAGGTATCAATACCTATCGCGGCCTGGTTCGTATTACTCCCAAGGCAGAAAACGCCCGCAATTACACCCAGTGTGATTCGCTGCTGATTGGTAAGCGCTGTGCTGCACATACCTTCCCAACCATGGAAGTGCAGAACCCCAGCGCCAGTGTGGAACACGAAGCAACGGCTTCGCGCATTGGCGAGGACCAGCTCTTTTATGCCATGCAGCGCGGCCTGACTGCCGAAGACGCCGTCTCCATGATCGTGAACGGCTTTTGTAAAGAAGTGATTAAAGAATTGCCCATGGAGTTTGCGGTCGAAGCACAGAATTTGCTCGGCGTCAGCTTGGAAGGCAGTGTAGGTTAAGGAGAATAGTGAAATGCTGACGATTAAAGATTTGCGCGCTTCGGTTGAAGATAAACCTATCCTTAAAGGTCTGAATCTTCAGATTAATCCCGGCGAAGTCCACGCCATCATGGGCCCGAACGGCTCGGGCAAGAGCACCTTGTCCCAGGTGCTGGCTGGCCGTGAAGACTACACCGTTGAAGGCGGTTCGGTAGATTGGCTGGGTCAAGACCTGCTGGAAATGAAGATCGAAGACCGTGCCCGTTCCGGCCTGTTCCTGGCATTCCAGTACCCCATTGAAATTCCCGGTGTCTCCAACGCCTATTTCCTGCGTGCTTCCGTGAACGCCGTGCGCCGTCATCAGGGCTTGCCTGAGCTGGACGCCATGGACTTCCTCAAGCGCGTTAAAGAGGAAATGAAGATTGTTGGGATGCGTGAAGAGTTTCTGTACCGCTCCGTGAACGAGGGTTTCTCCGGCGGTGAAAAGAAACGCAACGAAGTTTTGCAAATGAGCCTGCTCGAACCCAAGCTGGCCATTCTGGACGAAACCGACTCCGGTCTGGATATTGACGCTTTGCGCGTGGTCGCTGATGGCGTGAACCGTCTGCGTTCCCCCGAGCGCTCCTTGCTGGTAATCACTCACTACCAACGTCTGCTGGACTACATCGTGCCTGACTTTGTGCACGTGTTGGCGGGCGGTCAGATTATCCGTTCCGGTGGCCGTGAACTGGCTTTGGAGCTGGAAGAACGTGGCTACGGTTGGGTGCTGGAACAAGCCGCCGCCGAACAAAAAGCCAAGGGAGCTGCGGTATGAGTCTGCCAGATTGGGTCAACAGCTTTGCCGCTCAGGCTGCACAAGCACCTGGGGCCGGTCTGCCATGGCTAAGCGCTATGCGTCAGCGCGCTCTGGATCGTTTTGCACAAGAAGGCTGGCCAACCACGCGTATTGAAGCCTGGCATCACACCTCTTTGGCTTTGCTGGAACAACAACGCTTTGCGCCTCAGAAATCGGCTTCGGCTGCTGAGAGGGTGGCCGCAGTGCGCCAGAACGAAGACGGGTATTTCCTGGTCTTTGTAGATGGTCATTACGACGCGTCCTTGTCGCACCTGAGTCAATTGCCTGCAGGTGTGCGCTTGTCGTCGCTCAGCGCCTGTCTGCAACAAGAGGCGGACTGGCTGGAGCAAGCTTACGGGGATGAATCCCGGGGGGCTTCCACTGCTGCCTTGAACCTGGCCTTGGCCCAGGACGGTGCTGCGCTGCATGTCGCTGCTGGCCAACATCTGGAGCAGCCTGTCCATTTGGTGTTTGTACGCACGAAAGGGGGCAGCGCCAGTTTCACGCGTAACCTGATTTCCTTGGAATCCGGTGCCAGTGCAACCGTCGTGGAGCACTATCTGGGTGAGGACGGGACTGACGCTTCCCTGAGCAGCGTGGTGACTCGTCTGAACGTGTCCCCCGATGCCAACCTGACGCACATGAAGTTGCAGCAGGAAGCCCCGCAGGACTTCCATCTGGCCGCTATTGATGTTCAGCAAGGCCGTGGTTCGGTATTTAACTCGCATTCCCTGTCGTTTGGTGCTCGTATTGCCCGTAACGATATTGCTACCGTGTTCAATGGTGAGCGCTGCGAAACCTTGTTCAATGGTTTGTACTATGTAGACGGTCGCCGTCATGTAGATCACAACACCATCATTGACCATGCCCAGCCTAACTGCCAAAGCCGTGAGTTCTACCGCGGTATTCTGGCCGACACCGCTCGCGGCGTATTTAGTGGTCGCATTCTGGTTGGCAAGGGCGCTGACGGTACGGATTCGGTGCAACGCTCGGACAGTTTGCTCTTGTCCAAGATGGCACGTGCGGACTCCCGCCCCGAGCTGGAAATCTATGCGGATGACGTCAAGTGCGCACATGGTGCCACGGTGGGTCAACTGGATGCGGACAGCCTGTTTTACCTGCGTTCGCGCGGTATGACGATGGAAGATGCTCGCAATATGCTGATCTACGCGTTTGCGGCTCAGTCTTTGGAGCGTATCGCTTCCGAGAGTCTGCGTAGCCGTGCCACGGTTGGTATCAATGCTTTGTTGCCCGGCGGTCTTGCCCTTGGAGAGCTTGCATGAATGCGCCTATGCCCGTAACTGCTGCTGGTTTGCTGAATCACCGCGAGGATTTCCCTATCCTGGCCCGCCCCATCCGGGGCCAACGCCTGTCCTATCTGGATAACGGGGCGACGACGCAAAAGCCGCGCTCGGTCATTGAAGCCGAGGCGCGATTCTATGAGCAGTCCAATGCCAACATCCACCGTGGTGTGCATTGGCTATCTCAGCATGCTACTGAGCTGTACGATCAGGCCAGAAGCACAGTGCGGGCATTTCTGAATGCCGCGCGCGACGAAGAAATTGTGTTTACGCGTGGCACCACAGAATCCATCAATCTGGTGGCGTATAGCTGGGGCATGGACAACCTGAAAGCAGGCGATGAAATCTTGCTGACAGGCTTGGAGCATCACTCCAATATCGTGCCTTGGCAATTGGTTGCACAACGTACCGGTGCCATCATTCGCGTGGTGCCCGTGCTGGACAATGGCGAGCTGGATCAGGAAGCGTTCAAGCAATTGCTCAATGAAAAAACCCGCTTGTTGGCCGTGGGGCATGTGTCCAATGCCTTGGGTACGATCAATCCCATCGCTGACATGACGCGTCAGGCGCATGCCGTCGGTGCCAAGGTACTGGTGGATGGCGCTCAATCCGTTCCCCACGGTGTGGTGGACGTGCAGGCTCTGGATGCTGACTTCTACACGTTCTCGGCACACAAACTGTACGGCCCCACGGGTATGGGCGCTTTGTACGTACGCTACGAGATTCTGGACAGCATGTCACCTTGGATGGGTGGCGGAGACATGATTACCACCGTCAGTTTCGAGCAAAGCAATTACGCGCCGGTTCCACAGCGCTTTGAGGCAGGTACACCGAATATCGCGGGCGCCATCACTATGGCAGCTGCCATGGATTATTTGATGGGTATAGGTATGCAGCGTATTGCCGACCACGAGGCGCTATTGCTGGAGTATGCGACCGACGCTTTGTTGGCCATGCCGGGTATCCGTATTGTCGGGACGGCCGCACACAAGGCAGGCATTGTGTCCTTCTTGGTCGATGGCATTCACCCACACGATCTGGGCACCATCCTGGACATGGACGGCGTTGCCGTGCGTGCTGGTCATCACTGTGCCATGCCCTTGATGACACGTTTTGGCATTCCGGGCACGGCCCGTGCCTCCTTTGCCTTGTATAACGATTACGCAGACATTGATGCTTTGCTGGCTAGCCTGCGCAAAGCTCAGAAACTATTTGGAGTTGGCTAAATGAGCCAGGATTTCAACGGGCTGCGCGAGCTCTACCAAGAGGTCATTTTTGACCATAATCGCAGCCCGCGTAACTTTGAAGTAATAGAAAACGCCAGCCATTTTGCCAATGGCCACAATCCTTTGTGCGGGGATCAACTGGCTGTTTACGCGGTCGTGGAAGACGGCATTGTGCAGAAAGTCAGCTTTGTGGGGCATGGCTGCGCTATTTCCAAAGCCTCGGCATCCTTGATGACCGAAGCGGTGAAGGGCCTGAGTCTGGCCGAGTTTGAGTCTCTCTTTCAAGATATGCACGCCATGCTGACAGAGGCCCATCCCGATCGAGATCTGGGCAAGTTGGAAGTGTTGTCGGGTGTGCGTGAATTCCCCGCACGGGTTAAATGTGCCACTTTGGCCTGGCATACCCTGCATAACGCCATCAATCAGGCCAAAGAAACCGCGCAAACCGAATAAAGGCGCAAGCAAGTCATGAGCTACTTTGAACGACATGATGTGCTGGTCAGCCGGGACTGTCCGGCTGTCAGTATCCCTTACGGTGCTCCCGTTACGATCGAGGCGGGTTGTACAGCAACGATTACCCAGAAGCTGGGTGGCAGCTATACCGTGATGGTAGAGGGCAACCTTTACCGAATTGAAGGTGTCGATGCCGATGCTCTGGGTTTCGAGTCTCAGGATAAACCCGAGGTTTTTGTACCCGAGCTGCCTCTGAGCGAAAAAACCATTGAAGACGCTGCCTGGATTGTGCTTGCCAGCGTGTACGATCCGGAAATCCCGGTCGATATCGTTAATCTGGGTCTGGTGTACGCCTGTCATGTAAACCAGACTGGGCCGGAAACGTTCTCCATCACTATGGACATGACGCTGACGGCTCCGGGTTGCGGTATGGGCACCATGATTGCGGACGAAGCCCGCTATAAGCTGGAGACCATCCAGGGCGTAGAGAAAGCGGTGGTGGAGCTGGTTTGGGATCCGCCTTGGAGCCGGGAACGTATGAGTGAATCAGCCCGCTTGCAATTAGGGATGCTGTAGTAGAAAAGCCTGCGGTTAGCAGGCTTTTTCGATGTGGGTGTTGGGCATCCCTAGCCTGGCTCCTTTGGAGACCGCGTGATAGACGGCCTCGTTGCGGTTGTGTACGTTCATCCGCATATACAGGGTTTCAGCATGCGCTTTGGCTGTAGCCGATGAAATATTCAACTGCCGGGCCACGCCCTTGATGGTCATGCCGCGTGCCAATAGCACCAGCACTTCATACTGGCGCGGCGTCAGGCCTAGCAGCCGTGCTTCGTCAAGATGGTTTGTTTCAGGATCGGCGGGTGGCCAGCGTATGGGCTCGTAGGATGTAATCAGCTTGTCGGGATGGGCTTGGAACGGCGATGGACTCGATGGCGGGGTTACAGGCGTGGCCATTGCCGTCGTTTGATGCTGGGGCGCAGGCGATGGAAAACAGGAGCCGCCGGCCAACACCAGATTGATCGAAGCCGCCATTAATTCCGGTGTGGCGGTCTTGAGCAAATGTCCCATAACGCCGGCAGGCATGTCTTGAAGCGCAGGCAAGGCGTAGTGGGACTCGGCTATCAGGAGTACGGCGCTGGGTTGCAGGCTGCGGTGCGCATCAGCCAGCAGCTTCAAACAGGCCTTGGCCGATGGCACCGACAATAGCAGCAGCTCACAACATCGTGTCTGCAGACCGGTTTCCATTGATTCGTAGTCCATGCTGAGCAGTTCCGCGCTGGGCAGGGTGTCTGCCAGCAGCCGTACGATACCCAACCTGAATAAGGTGTGTGGCTCCACGATGATAATTGTTGTCATTTTATGTCTCCCTCGCTGCGTCATAGGCTCTATGTCATTACGTTGAATAAGCCTTTTGTTGGTTGGATTGCATGTGTCATTGTCTTTGGTAGTTATGGGTATTTTCTTTTCTTGTTTCCTGTTGGCAGCCTAATTATCAGGTGGCTAGCCGCATTCAGAACTGACGAATTATGTGAAATTGTTAATCATTGTTGGTTTCCGTTAAATTTTGATGTTTTAAACGTCATGCTGTGCCGAAAAGCTCGGATTAGGTATCTAGAAAGCCTTATAAACTCGGGTTACTCCTATGCTCCATAATCCCTAAACCGCTTACATATCAATAGCTTGGGTGTTGTCAGCGGCGCCTACTATATAACATATTGCCGCTGACATTTGGCTTACATTAGCCGGTTAGTGCTGGTTGACATACGCATTGTTGAAGTTGCCCGTCTGGGTGACGGTGCTGTTGTGGCTCAGGCCGCTTTGCACCACTTGAGCGCGGTTGCCCCAACCGTTCTGCATTACCGACGAGTCCAGGTTGAAACCGACCTGGGTAACCACGGCCTTGTTATAGCCGCCGCCCTGGCTGATGTAGGAATCGTTGCCGATGCCTGCTTGGGAGTTGTAGGCGTCATTACCCAAACCACTTTGGATGATGTTGCTATCGTTGCTGTAGCCGGTCTGTTCAGTAACGGCTTTGTTATGCGAGCCGATCTGAACAATACTGGCGTGCAGGCGATCCGAATTGCCCCACCACGTGCCGGTTTGGCTGATAGTGGCATCATTTTTGTGGCCACCGCCCTGGACGATGGAGGCGTTCGAGTTGGAGACATTCCACTGATCGATCACGCCTTTGTCGTACTTGCCGCTGTCGGTGATGCTGGCGGTCGAGCTCATGCTTTTGTATTGATTGATGTACGCATCTCCCTTGTACCCCGACTGGGTAATGAAGGCGTTGACATGGCTGCTGTTGTCTTGCTCGATGACCGAGTCGTTGCGCGCGCCGCTGTCGTTGATGACAGCCAGTGCGTCACGGGTTCGGTATTGATTGACATAGGCATCGCCCATTTGTCCCGTTTGGTTTACCCAGGCCTGGTCACCGGTGCTGCGGACTTGTTCCACAACCGCCTTGTTGTCCGAGCGTAATTGCTTGATGCCGATTTGCGAACCGTTGGCCTGCCATTGGCTGGCAAAGGCGTCGTTGCGGTTGCGTGACTGGGTGATGGTGATCGTGGAGTTGCCGCCGCTGCGGCTTTGTTCCACCACGGCCTTGTTGTCGTTGCCGTTGATGACCTTCACGGTGGTGCGAACCGTACCGTTATCCCATTGGTTGATGTAATCGTCGTTGCGGTCTCCATTCACGTCGATGGTCGCGTTGGCGTTGGCGTTGTGGTTTTGAAGAACGACGCCTTTGTTGAAATTGCCGGTCTGCGTCACGGTGGCGTTGTCAGCCAGCGCCAGTGTGGGCAGGGCCAGCGCGGTGCCCAGGGCAATAGCTAATGTGGACAGTTTGCCGTTCATATACTTCTCCTCAGTGCATGTTGAAGACCGTTGTTAGGAAAGAGAGCGGTGGCCGGTCTTCTCGGAACCACCGCGCTGTCTGCTCGTGTTCAACTGCCGGTAACTGGAGCGGTCTGCACCTCATCGCTTGTGGCCTCATTGGCTTGCGCGGCCTCAGGATTGGTCACAGCGGTCTGGGTGCGCAGGCTGCGATAGGTTTCGTTTTGCTTCATGTAGTTCTGCACGATGGGGTTGTTACGGTCGGCCTCGTTTCGCAGTCGCCATTGGCCTTCCCTCATGCCTTGCACGATCAGATGCACCACTGCCGATTCAATGGCCTCTTTGACCGAGAGCTGGGCCGGTTCGTTGTTGGTTACGCCGGCCTCGATTTCCAGCAGGTCTTTGAAGTTCACGAACTTGTAGACGCTGGGCCGGACTTCGTAGGAAAAGATGGTCTTGGTGGTGGACACGCTTTGCAAAATGTTGCCGGTGCGCACGTCGATGGCCCGCAGGTTGACCGTGACTTGGTCAACCCGATACTGGGTAGACAGGCCTACGCCCAGAAAGCGCGCGCCCGCGCCGCCTGTGCGCACATTGCTTTCATAGGAGATGATGCCTCCGTCCATCATGATTTCGGCCGGGGCTAGCGGCGGGATGTTGATGGCGGTGCGCTGGCCGTTTTCCTGCGATCCGTCTAGGGCGCGCACGATGCGCCGCTCGGTCAGCAGTTCCTGCAGGCTTTCGCGCTCGACCGGAGTGAACCAGCGCGAGTCACGCAAGGCTTTGACCAGCAGGGCGGCGGCTCCCTGGGTGACTGAGGTGGAAAAGGAGCTGTCCGGATTGGGCTTGTATTGGCCGGTCTGGTCACGAAACCCATAGACGGCTACGGTCAGGCGCTGGGCGGGCGCGGGCAGCTCCAGCAGATCGTGCGTGGCTGGCGAGGCGGGCGTCAGGTAGGCAGAGCCTTTGACTTCGGCCGGGGTGGAGGGGACGGCGCAGGCAGCCAGGGCCGAGGTCAGGGCCAGCACGCTTAACAGGCGCGTTGGGCGCGCGTTCAGGACGGTCACTGTGCTCATCATGGTTGCATCACTCGGAAAGTAGTGGAAGCGCCGGTGATCCGGTCCGTGGTGGTGATCGTCAGTGCTCCGCCGCCGATATCGACGACGCTGACAGTAAAGCTGCCGGTCTCGAAGGTGCCGGGTACGAATTTGCCGTTGCTGTCCACAAACTGCGAGGACGCGGCCGAGGCCAGGCGGCTGAGTACCGAGCGCTCCAACTGATCGTTGAAGTCCTGGAAGGGCGTGCGCTGCTCAAAGGACGAGCCCAGGTCTTCGGCTTCGGGGTCTGTGTGCTTGTTGGTGACCTGGGCCGAGTTCAGTAGCCATTGCCCATTGAGCGGGCTGCCGCCGAAATTCGGATTGACGGGGGTATATATCAGTTCGGTTGCATGGACGGGAGCAAAGAGCGCACCGGTCAGCAGAACAGAGGCAAGGGGCAGGAAAGTCTTCACGTTATGTCTCTCTTATTAAAGTTCGTCCGGAGCAAGGTCCGGGTTGTTGGTGAGTACGCGTTCGATTTCGCTTTTATTGACGTTTTCCAGAACAAGATCCACGGCCCGCTCACTGGCCTTCTTTGTGCCGGAACGCGCGGGCGTGAGAAAAGCGTGATACATGCGCTGGCGACGGTATTCGACCCAGATCTCGCTACCCCAGCGGGCCGACGGGCGCTCCACCACCGTCAGGGTGAAGGGGCTGGCCCCGGTCAGCTCGCGCCAGCGATTGCTGAAGTAGCGGTAAAAGTCTTGTCCTTGCACCGTTACGGTGCGGTTGATGACGATGCCCGCGAGCGGATCGTCAAACAGGTTCTTGCGAACCACTTCAGCCTGCCGGATGGCTTCCATGAAGTTGGCCGGTTTGGGCTTGCTGGTATCTCTGCCTGGTTGTGCGGCGGCGCTGCTCATGACACACAGCATTGCCAGCAGCACGGCCCCTTGTTGGTATGGTTTTGTCATTGCAGCACCTGTTGTTCCTTCGCCTTACGGCTTGATACATCGGCGTTACTGACTATGGTAGAGACGGCCATCTGCAATTACATGAGCCGCATTTCCTAGGCTGTTTGCCCTTGTGCAGGGTTGTTTTTGCGTCGGTACTATTGATTCGGCGTAGGCTGTTTGGGGTAGGCGCGCGGACGAAAGATCAGCGGTGTCAGTGGTTTTGCGTCGTGGGTGCCGGTTGCCTGCTGCATGGGCAACGGATTGGCTGCTTCCACATGCTGTACCGCGCCGTCCTGGGCGTTGTAGAGCACGACGATGCGGCTGTGGCGCACGGTATCGATCTGTTCGTGATCAAAATGCGGCAGGGGGGGCTGCTTGGCGCGATGCAAGCGGCTGCGTTGGCGGTACAGAGCCTGGCGCAGGTGGCGCTGCTGGCGCTGCTGGCGTCGCCAGCGTGACCAGGCCAACAGCAGCAGGCCGTTGGTCAGCAGAACCGCCCCGTAGAACAGAAAGGTGGTCAGGGTCGGGAAGATCGGGTCTATCTGTTCGTAGCCAGCTTTGTCCATGGTGTGACCGATCAATAGGAGCAAGCCTTTGGCGATCAGGTAACTGAAGACGAACCAGCCGGCGATGGTCAGTAGACGGTCTATCCAGCGAGTGATGGGATGGCGTTGGGTCGTGATGATCATGACAGCTCCTTGATACCCCGGTCGGGGCTGCTCCAGCGGGCGCGTTTGCGACGCAGGCGCAGCATGACCATGGGGAAACTCCACAGCGTGGTTAAGAAATTGATCAACCAGTAGACAAATGGGTACCAGATGATCCAGAACATCGACAGGGGCAGATCGGGCTCGTAGCGACGGTCGATCCAGATGCTGACGGCGAACTGCAGCAGGCACATGCCGGCCAGCACCATACCGGTGAACGAGGGTGGGAACAGGCCGTCGATCTGGGTGGCCGCAGGCAAGTGGAGCACTTGTCCAAGCAACCAAACCAGCATCGCCACGCCCAGGGCGAAACTCCATAAGGTCGAGCACAGGTATTCCAGAGTCAGGGGCCACATGTCGCGGTTTTCCCAGCGCAGTACTTGCGGGGTGTATTTCAGGAAGGTTTCCGCCCCGCCCTGAGCCCAGCGCAAACGTTGCTTGAACAGGCCTTTCAGTGTTTCGGGCATCAGCACCCAGCACAGGGCGCGCGGCTCATAGAACACCTGCCAGCCGGCCAACTGCAACTTCCAGGTCACATCGATGTCCTCGGTGATCATGTCCAGACTCCAGTAGTCCACTTCGTCCAAGGCCTGACGACGAAAGCCTGCGATCACGCCGGAAATCGTGAAGATTTTTCCGTAGACGCGCTGCGTGCGCTTGATCAGCCCGATGATCGAGGAGAACTCGCCAACCTGGATGCGGCCGATCAGGGTGGAGCGCGTGCGGATGCGCGGATTGCCGGTAGTGGCCCCGACTTCCGGGTTATGCAGCATGGGGGCGACCAGGTAATTGACGCCTTCCGGGTCCAGGTAAGCATCGCCGTCTATACACACGAAGTAATCGCCGCTGGCGCTCATGGCTCCCATGCGCAGGGCCAGTGCCTTGCCCTGGTTCTGGGCCAGGTGGATGACGCGCAGCTTGTCGTGCTCCTCGCTCAGTTCATTGAGCACTTGGGCGGTGCGATCGCTGGAGCCGTCGTTGATGGCGATGACTTCGATGTTGGGATAGACCTGATTCAGCGCGGACAGGATGGTAGAGCGGGCGTTGGCCTGTTCGTTAAAGCAAGGGATCAGGATGCTGACCAGCGGCATGCCTTCCAGTTCGGGTGGGGCGTGTGGTTTATAGGTCCAGCGGCGTTCATGCTGGAACCAGAAGATCAAGCCACCGCCTATCCATATGCCCGACATGAACAGCGGGTACATGAAGATGAAGTAGAGTAGTAGGTGGCTGGTCAGGGCGACGGTGATTCCCAGAGGAATTCCGACGATCAGGCACAGGGCCAATAGGGCGATCAGTCGTTCAATCATTTTTTGTTGGATACCATTCAATCGTGATTTCCGGACGAATCACGTTCATCTTGGGCTGATTGTTGACAAAGTCGTCTGGGTAATAGCCGACATGTCGCGCCCCTCTTGCCGTCAGTGCATTGAGCCAGCCGGCCACCAGATGGGAGTCCAGCGGACGGGATGGCTGACCTTGGCCGGGCCAATCGACGGATTGCACTTCGAACACGGTGCGGCGCAGGCCTTCTGGGTGGCTGGCCACCTTATCGACCAGCTCGTTCAGCCAGGTCACGGCATGCTGATCGTGGATGTCTTCCATGCGGGGCATGGCCATCACGGCAGTCCAGTCGTAGGCTTGCAGAAAATCGTTCAGGTTCTGGGCAAACCACTGTTCGCTCTGGGCCTGCAGAACCGGTAGGGCGTACATATTGCGGGCCGTACTGATCTGCGGGCCGCGCTGCTTGCGTACCCGATCAGCCAGTTCCTGGGTCAAGTCGATCAGGGCTTGTGATTTAAAGCGCGTCCAGCGCTCAAACTGCTCGGGATTGGCTCGTATCGTCCCGATGTCCCTGCCAAAGCCGGCTTTTTCGTAGGCGTCCAGGGCGGCGGGCGAGGCATCCTCAAAGTCGGTCAGCGTGGCATCGTCATGGAATACGACACCAAAGAAGATGGCGCTGCGTCCCAGATCTTCGTACAGATCGCCCATGATCTGGCGGGTGCGCGGGTCAAAGGGGGACAGGCGGCGGTAGCCTTGTGTGGGCAGGGAAGGCGGGCTGCCGTCGACATGCCATTGCAGTACGTGTTGCGCCGGCTCGGACGTATCGATGGCCAGCACGGGCATCCATGCAAAGACATTGACGTGGGCACGCGAACTTAATTGCCAGGCTGTGCGGTTGAACAGGTCGGCGCGCATGGGCAGGTGGCGGTTGGGAAAGTAGACCGAGCGCACCAGGCCATCGCCTGTGGGGTCGGCGAAGGCTTGCAGATAGACACTACGTGGTTTCAGGTCTGCGATGCGTTGCACCAGGGCGCTCAAGTTGCGTTCCATCTGCGCCGGATCGGGGTCGTACACATAATCCAGATCCACATGCACCACGCGTTCGGCCTGACGGTCTTCACGGGCAGTGATAAAGCCTGCAAAGGTGCTTATGTCCGGGTCGTTATCCACCAGATAGCGTGGCATATTCATCAGGTCGTGGACGTTGGCCACGCCGTCGGTCAGCGTCAGGGCCATCTGATAGCCTTCTTGCTCCAGAATTTGCAGGCCCAGGCCGCTGATCCGGCCATAGGGCCAGACCCAGACGCGCGGCGGCTTACCGGCGTGCTGTTTGACGCGGGCACTGATGGCGCGCACATCCTCGCGAAAGCGGGCGGTGTACTCGGCATCGGTCTCGTAGCGTTTCTGATCGGTCAGGTAGCGATGCGCGGCAGCCACCGGCTGGATATTGCCTTGTGGGTTGGCGATGGCACCGTAATGCATGTTTTGGGTGTGCGCGCCGATTTCCACCAAACCGGAGTTGGCCATTTCGTCGATTTGCGCCCAGTGCAAAAAGCGCGAACGTTCGGTGGGAAGACCGCCGAAGTCCACTTTTTCGTTGTCGGGGGTGTCCAACCATTTGCCGACCGGGGCCAGCAGCGCAGGCCATTGATAGGCTTTGAGCAGCGGGAACACGCGGGTATAGAAACTTTGATACCCGTCGTCAAATGACAGTAGCACTGCCTTTTCAGGCAGAGGCTCCACACCTTGGCGGGCGCGCATAATTTGCTCTACGCTGACCGGCACATAGTTGTTTTCCTGTAGCCAGGAAAACTGCTGGCGCAGGTGCTCGGTACTGACGCTCAGGTACGCCTGGTTAGGATCGTGGTCCTCCACGTCGTGGTAGGCGATGATGAGCAGCTCGTCATTGCGCCAGGGCTGCTCTTGTTGTTCGAGGCGACGCTGCTCGGGCGGCACATACAGGGCCGGCGGGCTGGCGCTACAGGCCGATAAAAGGGCGCTGAAGGCCACTATCAGAAGGGTCAGGATTCGTGTGCTCATTGTCGTGGCCGCTTAGAATTTGATCTTGAGTTCAACCATGCCGCTGTACTGCTGTTCGCGCTGGCCGTCATAGGGGCGGGACAGGGCCTGCAGGCGCAGGCCGACTTCCAGATTGCGGTCGTGCTGGTAGTTCAGTTCGTAGGCGACCGAACCTACGGCACCACTGCCATAGCCGCTTTGGTGATGTAGGCCCACACCCAGTGTCAGGGCCTGGGTCAGGCGCTCGTCGTAGTGTTGGTAAATCAGGTGCTCCAGACGTAGGGCAGGCACAGCCATGTATTCGCGCCGTGGGCTGTAGTAGGGTCTGTCTTGGTCTTTGTTGCCGGAAGCCCATAGCTCCAGCTGGGCGTCGGCCTTGATGCGCGGGCTGGTGTAGATGCGTTGGTTACCTGTGATCTGCAGGCTCTGACGTACGTTGTTGTCAGAGAATTTTGTCCCGGTGTAGGCGGCTTGCACCCATTGCTCGGGGCCATTTTGCCAGCGCAACCGCACTTGTCCCTGGTTGGCCGTGATGCCTGCGGCCAGGGCGCGATTCGGAATATCCAGGGTGCGATAGTCCAAGGTGCCGCCGATGCTCCAGTGATCGTTCAGCTCGTGATCGACCTGTAGGCTGGCCCCCATTTTGTTGCCCTGGCCCCAGTTCTGGTTGTTGATCATCAGCTGCGATTGCCAGTCGCGGCCGCGGTATTCCAGACCAGCTCCCTGCCAGATTACGTTGTGGCCAAGCTCGTCGCTGGTATCCAGATGCCCGGCCAGGGCGGTGACGCGCCAGTTGTAGTCGATGGGGGCGCTGTACCATTGCGCCTCAGTGCGTATGCCGTCATTGCCCGAGACATCGCCACCGTTGCTGGTTTCAAAACCGCTGCGCAAAATCAGTTCGTTCTTGCGGTAGGTTTGCCAGTCTTTTTCCAGTTCCGTGACCCGCATATTAGTGGGGTAGTGCGCTTTGGCATACGCTAATAGTTCTTCGGCCTGGCGGTATTCGTGCAGGTCCAGGGCGGTCTGGGCCTGGCTGATGATGACGTCTTCTTGACGCGGCGCATAGGTTTCAGCGATCTTCAGATTGCGTTCCGCCGCCCTTGGCATACCCGATATGCGCTGGACATCGGCCAGCGGCACGCGCAGATTGACGTTGCTTGGTGCCTGTGCGCTGGCCTTGGCCAGATTTTCGCGCGCGTCCTTGAGCAAACCCGTATAGGTATAGAGCGAGTTTTTCAAAATCAAGGTGTCGGTATAGCCTGGATTGGGCTGGGGGATTGGATTGCCGCGTAGCCAGCGAGTGGCGGGCATGTCTTTTTCCATGCGCTCGGCCAATGCCAGTGCCTGATCTTCGCGGCCAGACTCCAGCAAGGAAAAGGCCAATCCGGTTTGATAGCGTGTGCGTGTTTTTGCGTCCAGCGAGGGTTCGGCCAACGCCCGCTCGTAGCTGAATACGGCTTGTTCGGGGTGACGGGCGCGCAGTTGCAGGGCTCCTAGCGAGGCGTAGGCATAGCCTGGATACTGGGCCGCCCGTTCGGGAGCAATGTCTACTGTAGAGGGCGCATCTTCGCGTGTGTCCACCGCAATCAGACGGTCACCACGGATGCGGCGGGCGAAAGCGGGGTTACCCAGAAAGCTGGCGCTGTCAGCCAGTTTGTCTTGCAACGCGATGGCTCGGTTGGCGACCAGAAAACGTTCGGGCAGTGTGCGTGTGGGCTGGGGCGACAGCCGGGTCAATTCAGCGGCATAGTCGGCTTGACGGTCAGCCAGGTCTGCGCTCGAGAAGATATCGGGATGTTGTGTTTGCCATTCCATCGCCTGGCGGTGCAGGCCGGCGGCATGCAGGGACTGGTCATAATCCCGGATAACATCGGTTTTGTCTGGCTGGGCAGCCAGAGCATCCTGGCTGACGCGCAGGGCTTCGTAGTTCTGGCCGGCAGCGCGGTAGATGTAGCTGCGCGTCAGCAGGTAATTGGTGTTTTGGCGTGTGGCCGGCTGCAGTTGCTGGGCACAGCTCAAGGCCTGGGCAGTCAGTCCGGCATCGGCCAGGCTCATGCACAGGCCCATGGTGAAGGCGGCTTGCTGTGGGAAGCGCCGCATTCCTTCCCGATACAGGTTTTGGGCCGGTGTCCATTGGCGCGCATCTTTGTGGGCGCGTGCTGTCAGCAGCAATACATCGGCCGGCAAGGGCAGGTTGGTCGGCCAGCTTTCGTACAGGTGGATGACCTCTTGCGGCTGGCCTGCCCAGGCATGAATGCGCATCAGATCAAGCTGGACACGTGTCTCTTGCGGATGCTGTTGCCGGTACTGTTGCAAGCCGGCAATGGCGGACTGGTATTGGCCTTGGCGTGCCTGTTTGATCCAATCCTCGTAGGAGGCGGCATGCAGGCTGGTGCTACATGCGGTCAGTACCAGCAGGGTAAAGGAATCCAGCCAGAACCGGCGCAGAAACGAGGTTCTGGCTGGAAAGAGGCCGACGTTTTGCAGAGCTTGTCTTTTTATTGATCGCCTGGACACTTCTCTTCCCCTTGTTATTTGTATATGCTTCTTGCCACTGTTCGTTACTGAGCGAACAGAAGGGTCTTAAGGGATATCCTAGGAGTCTGGGCCTCTGGCGGTAATTGGCCTTTTGATGTAAACCGTCTGGATTTTTGTAGTAAGCCACTCGGCCTAAGCTAAATGCTTCTTAAGAAAAAGCGTGCACAACAGAACAAACAGGGTGATGGCTTTATTCTTTCGGGGCGTAGCGCAGCGTGGTAGCGCACTTGCATGGGGTGCAAGGCGTCGAAGGTTCACATCCTTCCGTTCCGACCAGATTTTGAAAGGCCTACAGCAAAAATGCTGTAGGCCTTTTTTCATTGCTTCGGGGATTTTGTGGAGATTCATTTTTCACCGATGACCCGGCCTTTTTCTCCGTGGCGTGACCACTGGCGCCTTTTCGGTGCTGTGAACAAGCTTCTTGATTTTGGCCTGAAGCTTGGACAGGTCAGCGACACAATGCTGAAACCGGCATTCGCGGGACGTTGATATAAATCCACCCATTGCTCTGCTGCCCCAGGGCCTGGCTGCGCGTTATCCTGAGGCGTTCATGCGCGCCATCGGGTCGCTCTTGTGCGGAAAGATCCATGCGGGATCTTGTCCACGCTGGCCCGAAAAAACCGAACGGGCGACAGGATTCAAAACGACCAGCTTGCCCCTCGGTTCTTCATGCCCGATGCTTCAATACGAAAGGGCAAGGCTTACTGCTGCAACCACAGCAGAGCGTTCTGCGTCCTTGTAGTTTGCTTTCCCCTCCGTCACGGTAGCTGTGCAAAGGCAGGTGTTAGCAGGATTGGGAGTTCCATGCCCTCTAGTTGCAGTAGTCCTGCCACCCCGAGCGTGTGGGTGGGGGTATTGAAATGCTGCGGCTGGAGAGTCCGGCATTGGGTGTAGTTCGCTTGCTTATTTTGTAACAGTGCTATCTATATCCATGAAGAGCGATCATAGTGTCGTCAGGGAGATTTTTCCCTTGAATAATTAGGACATACATTGAAAACAGAAATTGGTATCGTGAAGTGGTTCAATAACGAAAAAGGCTTCGGCTTCATCGCCCCGGAAAGTGGCGGCAAAGACCTCTTCGCACACCACAGTGAAATTCAGGGTACTGGGTTTAAATCTCTTGAAGAGAACCAACGAGTTTCTTTCGTTGCAGGCGCTGGCCAAAAAGGCCCTTGTGCTACCCAGATCCAGATCATTTGATCCCCTGCTTGCCTGATTAGGCAAGTATTGAGTTGATCGGTTAAGGCCGAACCCTTTGAAACATTGGGTTCGGCTTTTTCGCGTTATGTTGCTCGATATCATCATGCGGGCACAGGGCTTGTATGCTCTCAGGCTGAGCTATGGTTGCCAGACGCTTGTTCTGGGCGGATAGCAGGGCTATGTAGGTCCTAGGCCAGCCCGATCTTGTCTTTGTTCGTTGCTTGGGAGAGGGGAGTGAAAAAGATGCTGGCTGCAGCGGCAATCGCTGCGCTTTGGGAAGTCCACGACCTCCATGAGTAACGTTGATGATGCGCGGACTCAACAAGCGTAATGTTCCGCTTTGATAAGGACGACAAGCTGATTGTTTACACCAGCACTGAAAGCGACATAGACATGGCCACAGGGATCGCTGTAGACGTTGAACCGGTTAAGAATCGCCCTGTAAACAGGAGTCCGGCATCGTCAGCCTGATACCAAAGAATAAGAGATGGGGTAGTAGCGCCCAATAAAAAAACCCCTCTCGGGGCTTTCTGGTGATGGGCTCGTTACGTGAGCTGACGTATCAGAACGGAAGGCCGGGGAACCGGTCTTTTAATTGTCGGATAAGGGTTTGACGCGTTGTGACCAAGCGAGAGGCAAGTGCTTGAGATTCTTTTATCGCCGAACGATTAGGTTCGCGTAAAGGGGATGTATGAAGCGGGCTGCGACTAGCCTGGTTAAGTTTTTCGTAGATAGTGATACCTTCTGTATGACTCCAAATTTCGCTCCAGCCTGGACATAGAAGCCTTCCAAGGCAATGGTATAGCGTTGAATTTGAAGGGGTAGTGAGATAGCGAGATTGCTATCGTTGAATGAGATCAATCTTATTGTACCAGTATGGGCGTTTTGACAATTGAATCATAGGATTGCTTTGTAACGCTTCCTCGAATTGAAGGGGGCTATGTTCGGGCCTAGCATAATCGCCCAGCACAAAAGCCTCGGTGTGAACGGCACTCCAAAAGTTGGACACCCATCCAATCTTTGGGGGTTTTTCTATGCCGAAGTATGATGTGATGGCCCCGCGCAGCATCGATGATCACTCTCTGGCCGGACCTGTTGGCATAAAGTTTTGGCGAACGTGCATGGTGTAGGTCTTTCAAGCCTAAGGCGTTGGATCACCAGCGATCGAACTTATGGTGATTAGGGCTTGCGCGCCTAGGATGCAAGCGCAATCAGCGGCTCTGCCTCCTAGGATGCGTGAGTGACTGCGAAGAGTCTAACGAAGCCGTTTGAGCCGATTTGGCTAATGCCTGCTATGCTAGACCAGCTGACAGGTTATCCGTGGTAATTCGACCTTTCAGGAGTGCCTATGTACGTTAAGGCATTACCGGGCATACCCCTGCCTAGTTCCTTCTGCCAAGAATAAACCGAGCGAACGTGAAACAAGATCAAATTTAACCAAACTGGAGAGATTTCCATGGGCACCAAAATTGTTACTGAAGCCGACCGTAAGCGTACTCCTCCTCCCGCTGCGCCCAAGGGTGTCACCCTAAGCACAAAAAGCCGGGGCCAACGTGTTAGCCAGGAGCGTGGCGCGCACACCCGCAGCAAGAAAAATCCGGGCAAGCGCGCGCATTCGGGTTAATTAGAGGACAAGAAAGGAAGAGTCAGGAGGCGCTCAGTTTTTACTGTGCGCCTTTTAGTTAGTTGCTTTTTACTCTCAGTCCGGTGGCTTCAACCTTAGTCACACCGTCAACTTTTTTAGCTGCCGCGACGGTTTTCTTATAGGCGTCTTCACTGGAGACCGTTCCGGCAATCATTGTGACGCCTCCTTTTGTCTCGACAGTAATGTTCTGACCCTGCAGTCCTTTGTCTTGTGCTAGAACAGCTTTAACTCGTTTAGAAATTTCTTCATCGTTGGCTTGTTCCCCAGCATTCGTCTTGTAATCGGCCACTTCCTGAGCGTTTGCTTCCCCTGGCGTTTTCTTCTCTAGCGTTACATTTTCTGGTGTTGCAGATAGATTTGGATGGGATGTCTTGTCATCTGCTATGGCGCCTGCGCTTAATCCAAAGCTCAGTGCTGAGGTAATCAGTAGTTTACGGATGGTCGTTGAATCAGTCATTTTTTCACCTAGCGTAAGTGGAATGATTTTCAAAGAGTTCGTTGCTACATAGCCATCACTCTCATCGTCTTTGAGGGCGGGAACGTCCGACGCATCGTGCACATCGCGCCGTGATCTCACTTTCCCATCTAGTGCTCCTTTTATGAAGGTTGATACAGGTAGCAGCTCAGCTCTTGCGAGCTGGCCAACGACAAATTGAGCCTCATTGCGTTTGGCTTTTACTGACTTTAACGCTAACTATAGGCGCAAAACGGACAAAAAATTACGTGAGTAACTGAGTGTGGGGGCGCCATCTCTTACCGCGTCGGGAATCAGGGCTACTTTAGGAGCGTTTTTGTTTATTGATCACCAGACGGAGATAAACAAGCTATTTATTGGTTTATGACCTATCCTGTACTACTGGCCTGACATTTGTTGGGGTAGCCATTGACCAATGGAGGTCACAATGGACAAGAAAGGGAAAGCGCCTAAAAAGGCAAGTACACGCAAGTCTGAGCTTGCTCCACCGCAAGTGGGTTGGCCAACTCAGACTTCCAACGAGGGGATCAAGCGCGCCAGTGCTGCTCATGATCATAAACCTACAGGAAGAGGCGCGGCGCGGGGTAGATAAGCCCTGGAGACTCGAATGACTCTCTTTTAACCTGTCACAGAAAGGGCCTGCAATGTCATCATTGCAGGCTTTGTTGTTTAGTGTGTGCACGTATATCTTGCACGCTAGCTTTAAAAATCCTGTAACAGGCCCGGCCATAACTTAAAGCCCAGGCAAGCGCCCCAACGATCGCGTTCATACAACCACAATGTTTTGCAGTTGCTGCATTGGTATAAGGATTTTTTCGCTTCCCCATGGCCCGGTGATGAGGGGCAAGCGACCGTCATGAATTCGTGCTTGAGGCCGAGTGACGAGGATAAGGGTAAAAGCTGGCACAAAGTGCACAGATTACGCGAACCTTGATAGGGCACTTTTTTCTCCTGAAGGGAGTGACTCCAGGCGTTGACCCTAGTAGTGGGACGTTTTGTTGTTGTTAGCGTCGCCAGGGGCAAATCTATTGAGGAAAGCGGGCCGTCGCTGAGAGGTTTGACAGTCCTATTTGCAGACTCGTTGGGGCAAGTCTGCAAAAGCGACGTATTTGCCTTGCGGCGGGTTCCGCGCGGTAAAGCACTCAGAGCGAGTTAAAAATGGATGGGTCGTTTTGCGCTGGTGGTGGGGTGCGAGGTTTTTTGTCGCCGATAGGCTCATCGTTTGCAGGTAGTGTTTGATCGTCTTCGTGGATCCGTTCGATTTCGACGGGACGTTTGTCGCGTGGGTCTGGGATAGGGGGATCGGCTTGGTCGGTGGCCGAGAGAAGGGGGAAGCGAAGCAAGTTAACTTTTCTTCCTACGGACCGGAGATTGTGTGTCATAGGCACTCCTGCCATGACTGGCGGGATGTCTCTCAGAGAGTCTGAGCAACAGCGCCAGTAGCGCCTTCAAGCAGTTATCGAGAAGGTCTACGTTCATACTAGGCTGATCGTTGAGATGCTCACCATGTTAATTTGTAAATCATTGTATTTTAAGGATAAGTATAGTCTTTACGCTTTGGTTTAATCCAGCTTGAAGCGTTGGGAAGGTCTATACCGAATGTTTATTCGACGGCCGCTTAGAGGGGGTGGTTAGCACACAAATGTCACCTTGCTTATGCATGGATTGAAAAAAGCCCACGCGATGGTGGGCTGCTTTTTCGCAGTGGAGGATTCGGGGAAAACAAGCCAAGGTCAGTAGGCGCCTAGGGAAAGTCGCTGCGCTTAAACTCGCCTTGATCGCGGGTCTCCACGCGTTTGCCGTCTTGATATTTCTCCAGGCGATAGGGGGCGCCGAACAGGTAGTCCCATTGCGTGCCATGACGCTTGCCGTGACGGTATTGGCTTATTTCCGATAAGGCGCCGCTATCGTGAAACCTGACCTGTACACCGTGGTAGTTCCCTTCATTGTCAAACGGGATGATGGCAACCAGATAGCCCTGCTGCGAGTAGCCGTGCCATATCCCTACCTGATAGCTGTTACGGTACTGACCTTGGTAACGGGTCGACAAGGGGTAGGTTTCTATCCATTCGCCTTCCCGTCGGTCGTTTTGATAGTGTCCTTTTTCTGTAAGTTGGCCGTTCTCATAGCGGATGAACTCGCCATGAAGCATCCCATTTTTATAGTTTGATTGCTTTAACAATTGTCCATTGGCGTCGAACTCAGTTTGTTGGCCGTGCAGTTCACCTTGCTGGTTGTAGTGGCTAATGATCTGACCCCATGAGTTTTTGCTGACCCATTTTCCTGTCCGCTGGTCATTGGTGTAGTGACCGCTAGACATGGGTTCGCCAGCTTGATCGTAGCTGTGGTAGGGGCCATGACGTTTGCCGTGCCGATAGGAGGTGTGCTCAAGAGAGTCATACGCTTGCTGTACAAATAAGCCGTGTCGTTGCTTATCCAGGTGTTCAGAGCGTTCGATCAAGGTTCCCTGAGGGTTGTAGGCTTCGTGCAGCTGCCAACGCTTGTCCACTGAGGTGAGCTGCACAATATGCAGTTCGCCGGTTTCGTGGAACCACTTTTCTTGTTTTGCCAAACCGTATTCGGTCTTGATTTGTTTGCTTTCGTTTTTGGCGGCGTGGCTGGGCAAGGCGAGAAGCATTAGTGCCGTCAGTGTGAGGGAGCCTAGAGTGGGGGCCAGTCTGGTGGTCAAGCTCATTGGATGGCCTCTTCAAGTGCCTTGAAATCGGGAAGTGGTTCGAATTGATGTTGCCAGGTTTTTGTAATGGGTGTGCCCGTTGCCTCTAGTTTTTCGACACGGTTTACGAGGCCCATAATCTGGATATGGCCGGACTCATCCACGTAATCAAACAGTTTGTCCCCCAGAGGACTGCCGACCACAGGCTGGGATCGGGGGGCGGTAATAGCCAACACCCTGTCCTGTTGATCGAGAAAGCGGTATTGGCGTAAAAAGCGCTTTATAGGAAGTGTGCGGGCGTGTTCCTCCCAGCCCTCTCCCAATAGTGCGGCTGCGGACACTTGCACACTGAGTTCAGGTAGGTTGATCGGTAGTGGCTGCCAGACGGGCGTCCCTTGGCAGGTGAGCGCGATGTGTGCCTTAAGGCCGTAAAAGTAGAGGCGTGCCTGATCGGAGGTTTGCAGTTGATAGACATACTGCTGCGGCATTCGCTGCGTAGCGCCATAGTTTGTGTTGTCAGCGGTGGGAGGGGGCGCAAAATGTAAGGGCGTGCCTTTTTCTGTCAGGCCACTGGTTTCTTGCAGCGTACAAAGCTCCGCTTGCTCGGGAGTCAGCGTGACGTAGAGGTCTGGGGCATCGGTGCTGAAGGGGGCCAAGTTCTCTAGCGTGGCAGTTTTGAACTCATCGTTTTGTTGAAAAGAGTCGAACAGCAGCTGTGTGGTGATGGGCGCAGCGGCGTTCTCGGGACGCGCCTGATTCAAATCGTAAAAACGTACCGTCTTGCTTTCAATAGGCTCGGGTGCGTAGTTTCTGTAGGTCAACGCAACGGCATCGGGCAAGGTATCGAGAAACTTGACTTTGAGCTCTTGGGGCAGGTGTCCTTGCAACACAATGGCCAGTAAGCGTTTTTCGCCTAGGCTTAGCCAGTCAGCCGCAGTCTGGTCATGTGGGTAGCGTAATTCCCCTTTGTCGATCTGTGTGACATCAGGGAAAAAATAGCCGGTCTCGCCTGGTATCAGTTGGATCAGGAACTCATATGGATTATCTGTGGGTTGCACGATGACTTTGGCCCCTTCAACCTCCACCTGTGAACCTTCCGGTTTGATCGGCACGGTGACCTGAATATGCTCCGTGGCGTGGTAGTTAAGCGTAGCTTCGATGTATTGCAGTTTTTCCAGAGCCTGGGCAGTCTTATCCCAACCTAGGGGCAGGATCTCAAGACTGGTTTCGGCATCATCATGGTCCAGGCCAGGGTGCTGGAAGGCGCCGGCAGCCTTGAAAGGGATAGCCAAGGCCTGATTGTTTTCATCGTAGGCGGCAAGGTTGCTGGCGCTTATTTCACCGACCATGTAAGGGGATAGGCCTAGATGCGCGTAGTGCAGCAAGAAGCGCTGGTCGTACGTGTCCAGCACGCCTTGTGTATTGAGCATGGCTTGTGTGGAGGACGACAGGGAGGGGACGGGTGGGTCTGTTTTTTCCTGCGTAATCAGCTCGTACCCCTCTGCATTTTCTAGAAACTGCAGATCATGATTAAAGCGCCAGCTCTCGGGGTAAATCGCGGACACAATCCTAAATGTTCCCTTGTCGCGCAGTTCGGGGGGCAAGGGGACGTGCATGACGACCGCCTGGCGCACCAGCCAACCTGTCTGGCGCTCAATGACGGCATAGCCAAAAATACGGGTGTGCGGGTCCGCAGTCTCGTCCTGATTTGTATCGGCAATCGCGAGCGTAACGAGCTCTGAGTCAAAATCCTTGACGGTCATGCGTATGTCAGGAAGGCCGTTTTGACCTTTAATGATTTGCGAGGCCCCTTTTTTCACCGCTAATTGATGCATGAGCCCTGGCCGAGATAACTGATCATTGAGCAAGTGATCCAACGTGGCCTTAAGCTCAGCTTTCAATTTCTGGCTGGAGGTATTGAGCGTGACATCGACCAACTGGTTGTTTTCTTTATCGACGGTTACGGTGTAGCCTTCTTTCAAGGCAATACGCAGCTCTTTTTCGCCGTAGTCGCCCTGTTCAAAACTGCTCATACCGCCATGTTTGAAGTTAAGGCGCATGTACTCCGGGCTAACATTCAGCTTGTAGGTGGAGGATTGATCCTCCACACCGTAATGCATCAGCATCTTGATGGACATGCTCTCGGAAAGCTGGCGTGTGCCACGCTGAACATCCACTGTCATGTCGGTATACACCTGATAGCGCCGTTCGTCACCGTCAACCGGGTGAAAAGTAAGCTTGGAACCAGGCCCGTCAGGAGAGCATCCGGCAAACATCAAGACGGTTAACGTCGCGGTAATGGCAAAACGCAAAACAATTTCCTTGCTCAGTCAGTTTGTTAACGCGCACTACCATAGTGTTTTGTAGGGGCCAGTTCAAGAAAGAGGCCGGTTTAATTCAAATTGAAATAGCTGGACAGAAGGAGTTACATCTTGGGTGATCGGCCAAGCGATAAACAGTTGTGTGAGGCCTTGTCGGAATTGTTTGTAGACAGGCCGGTTAATTACCAGGCGATTGCGAACGTGGCTAAGCACTTTTCGTCCCACTATGTAGAAAGGGCCTTGTTCGAGTGGGTGGCGCCGGTTTGTTATTCCAATGCGCTTGCCCCCATCCCTTCAATCTGGACCGGGTTTGAACCAGACCAACTCTGGCGCGATATTGTGGCGCATCGTCAGGCTCGTGCCGGCGCCGGTCTGTTCAGACGGGTGCGCTGGCATGCCCAACAGCGTTTCCTGCGCTATTACTTTGCCAAGGAGTGGCGTGAGCTGTCTCAGTACTTGTCATCGGGTAACCCTCCCATTTTTAACGATCGTTAAAAATGGGGGTTACTGCTTCTCTTAAGCCTTAGTCTCTTGTGGCCAAGCATTGCCTCACTGCCAGTTGCTGCTGTTTGCGTTGGTGCAGAGGCCGATGAGTTGCTGGAATTGAGTGTGTGCGCGGTGTTTTCGTCGGCAACATCACCTGCCGTGATGCGACAAGCCTGGCAAGAGGCGTCCGCGTATCGGCGTGAGTTGCTGGCGCTTGACATTGAGGATGCCATGCTGGCTTGTCAGATTTATGCGCTCTGGTCTCGAAGTGTGGTCAGGAATCTGTCCATGGCCGATATTCTGATTATGCGTTGCTTGTCTTTACTGCCAGTAGCATAGGCCCACTGAACAGGTGTTTTGTGGCTTTTGTAGGCGGCGCTTGTGCTGAAATTTCTCTTACCAGAACCCATTATGAAATTTAAATTTCATAATGGGTTTTATGCTTTCATCGTCAGGATGCAGAAATTTATTCAAGCAAGGGTTTATCCCTTGTTTCTCTTTGAGATCCTTATTTAAAGCCGTTCTTGACCAAGGATAGCCCGCCCGGTTCTTCCTTTTTTTTCATCCCCAAGGGTAAATACGGAGCCAAATCATCGCGTCCATAATTGAAATTTAAATTTTATTAAGTATTATATGAAAAACAAATTTCAATTTTAGGTTGTGTCATGGTCATCAAAGATTCGATCCTGGATATTCTCGATGTCCTGCCCAGTGCGGAGCGGCGTTTGGCCGATGTGGTCCTGTCTCATATGGGGCAGCTGGCGACTTACTCCGCTCAAGAACTGGCCGAGAAAGCAGGTGTATCGGCTGCCACCGCGGTGCGCTTTTTCCGGCGTTTGGGTTTTAACGGTTTTAACGAGTTTCGGGTCACGGCCCGCGAGCAAATGGGTGACGGCGCTCCCTTCAAGCGTTTGCACTCCATGTCCAGCAGCGGTATTCAGGCCGATATGACGCCGTTTATCAATGCAGACGTACAGAACATTTCCACCACCTTCCAGAACATCACTGAACAGCATCTGGATAAGTTCACCCAAGCCGCTCTGAAAGCACGACGCATCTGGGTGTTTGGTTTCCGCAATGGCCAGATCCTGGCGTGCTACGCCCACTCTTTACTGCAGCAGTTGCGCCCGGATGTGCATCTGGCGGTGGGCACGGTGGCTCATCTGACCGAGCAACTGGCTGATGTGGAAGCAGGGGATCTGGCCCTCGTGATGGACTTTCGTCGCCGCTCGGTGCTTTTGCCTTCCTTGGTGGAGCATCTGCGGGGCGAGTCGGTACAGATGGCTTTTTTGACGGATGGCCTGGAAAGCTCCTTGCTGCGTTCGCAAGACATCGCATTCACGGTGGCAACACGCGGGGAGTACTTGTTTGACTCGCATACCGGCACGCTCAGCCTGATCAATTATCTGGTCAGCCGGGTGGCCCTGCAGGCCGAGACGCAGGTTGCGCGCAAGTTGCAGAAGATTGAATCCATCCATCGCAGTTTTCAGGACTTGAAGTCCAATAATTAAACCCATAAAAGTGGAGCAGACATGAACAAACATGCCGTTCGGGAGCAAGGCGCGGTGCAACTGTATCTGAACCCTCGTTGCGTTCAGGACAGCCAGGAATATGACGCCTCCTTGCAATCGATTTTGTCGGTAGCCGCCTTCGAGCAGGCTCAGGCCAGCATTGTGCAGTGGCCCGGTTACGCACCTACCCCTTTGCGTCATTTGCCTGGTCTGGCCGCGCAGATGAAGGTGGGCGGGGTGTACTACAAGGATGAGGCCGGTCGTTTTGGTTTGGGCAGCTTCAAGGCTTTGGGTGGCGCTTATGCGGTCAACCGTTTGCTGTTGCGCCAGTTGCAAGCCCATACCGGCAATACCAGCCTGACGCTGGATGATCTGAAAAATCCTGCCTACAAGGACTTTATTGCTGGCTTGACCGTAACTTGCGCGACCGATGGCAATCATGGCCGTTCGGTGGCCTGGGGGGCGAAGAATGCCGGTTGCCAGTGCGTGATCTATATCCATGAACACGTCAGTACGGGTCGTGAGCAGGCCATTGCCTCTTACGGGGCCAAGGTGGTGCGCGTGCCCGGTAATTACGATGACTCGGTGCGTCAGGCCGCTGAAGATGCCAAAGAGCATGGTTATTTTGTGGTGTCCGATACGTCCTACCCTGGCTATATGGATGTGCCCAAGGATGTGATGCAGGGCTACACCGTTATGGTGCAGGAAGCCCTGGACCAGATCGGTTCGGGCAAACCTGTCAGCCACGTCTTTATTCAAGGTGGTGTGGGTGGTTTGGCGGCAGCGGTGTGCGCGCATATGTGGGAGCGCCTGGGTGCCCAGCGTCCTCGTCTGATTGTGGTTGAGCCCAACAAGGCCGATTGCCTGTTCCAAAGTGCTGTGCAAGGTAAACCCGTCACGGTCACTGGCGATTTGAATACGGTGATGGCCGGTCTGGCTTGCGGCGAAATCTCCTTGCTGGCCTGGGAAATTCTGGACCCTGGCACCTATGCCTATATGACGCTGGAAGACGATGCCGCCTTGCAAACCATGCGCCGTCTGGCCCGTGCCGATAAAGGGGATGCGCCGATTGTGGCGGGTGAGTCTGCTGTAGCCGGTGTGGCTGCTTGCATGGCTGTGTGCGAGCAAGCGGACTGGCGTCAGGCATTGGGTATTGATGAAAACAGTCAAATTCTATTTTTTGCCAGCGAAGGCGATACCGATGCAGAACTGTATCAGCGCATTGTCGGTATGAGCGCCAAAGAAGTGCTGGCTCAGGAGCCGGTATGAACAGTCCAGCCAGCACATGTTTAGCCATTAATGGCGAACGCCTGCTGCAGCGTATTGCGCAGTTGGCGCAGATTGGTGCGATCGATGGGGGCGGCGTCTGCCGACTGGCCCTGACGGACGAGGACAAGGCAGGCCGCGATCAGGTGGTCAGCTGGATGCGTGATCTGGGCATGAGTGTAGAGATCGATCAGATCGGCAATATTATCGGGACACGCGCTGGCCGTCTGGATGTGGCGCCGGTTATGACGGGCTCGCACATTGATACCGTGCGTACCGGTGGACGCTACGACGGCAATCTGGGTGTGCTGGCTGGATTGGAAGTGGTGGCCAGCTTGAATGATGCCGACGTGCAGCTGGATCGTCCCTTGCAAGTGGTGGCCTTTACCAATGAAGAGGGCGCGCGCTTTGCTCCGGACATGATGGGCAGCCTGGTGTTTCAAGGTGGCTTGTCCTTGCAAGAGGCGCTGGACACCGTGGGCATTGATGGCAGCACCGTGCGCGAGAACCTGGAACGTATTGGCTACGCCGGTTCCGTGCCTTGCGGCCAACCTGATGTGCATGCCTATATGGAACTGCATATTGAGCAAGGTCCGGTTCTGGAGCATGAAAGCATTGATATCGGTGCGGTGACTGGTGTGCAAGGGATTTGCTGGCTGGAGTTCGAGGTGCAAGGTGTCTCCAACCATGCGGGCACCACGCCCATGCACCTGCGTCACGATGCCGGTGTGGTGGCTCAGCAGATTGGCAGTTTTGTGCGTCAGCTGACTGAGCGCTACGGCCCGCCGCAATTGGGCACGGTAGGGCGCTGCGAGCTGTTTCCGAATCTGGTCAATGTGATCCCCAGTAAAGCCGTGTTTACTGTGGATTTGCGTAATGTGGATAAGGCCAGCCTGGATCAGGCCGAGCAGGAGGTGCTGGATTTCGCCCGGCAGGCGGCCGAGCGTGAGGGTGTGCAGATCAAGCATCGCCATCTGGCCCGCTTTGATCCTGTGCAGTTTGATGAACGCTTGATCAGCAAGGTCGAGCAACACGCCAAGGATCTGGGCTGCTCGGTCAAGCGCATGCCCAGCGGTGCCGGACACGATGCGCAGATGCTGGCGCGTTCCTGCCCCACAGGCATGATTTTTGTACCGAGTGTGCGTGGCCTGAGCCACAACCCGGCAGAGTTTACCCACGACAAAGACCTGATAGCGGGATGTTCGATTTTGCTATCGACCTTGGTGGAGTTGGCCCGTGAATAAGCAGTAACCCCCCCGATGACGGGACCGCCGCCACAAGAGCAAAGGCGGACCGCTTTTAACTACCTGGAGAGACAAAACATGAGCAACCTGCTTAAGGACCGCTTGCGTCCTGCCAAAACCTTAACTGCCGTCTGGGCTGCCCTTGCCATCACCGCTATTGCCCCCGTGGCGGTCAGTGCGCAAACCACGCTGACCGCCGTCATGGAGGCGCCCTTGCGCTCCCTGGACCCGGTCATTACCACCTCCTACATTGTGCGCAACTACGGCTATATGGTGTACGACACCTTGCTGGCAGAAGATGCGCAGGGGCAGGTCAAGCCTCAGATGCTGGAAGGCTGGAAAGTGTCCGAGGACGGCCAGACCTACACCATGACCTTGCGTGAAAACCTGCGCTGGCATGATGGCTCGCCCGTCACGGCTGAAGATGCGGTCGAGTCCATCAAGCGTTGGATTCAGTTGGACAAGATGGGCCAGATCATGACGGAGTTTCTGACCAAGATGGAGGTCGTGGATGATCGCTCTTTTGTGATGCAGTTCTCCTTCCCGACCGATATTGCCCTGCGCGCCATGGGCAAGCCCAGCTCCTTGCCGTTGTTCGTCATGCCCAAGGAGGTGGCACGTACGCCAGTCAGCCAGGCGATTACTTCTACCGTGGGTTCGGGCCCATTCCGATTTGTGGAGAAGGAATACCGCCCAGGTGTGCAGGCCGTGTTCGAGAAAAACCCGGACTACGTACCCCGTAATGAGCCTGCCAGCGGCCTGGCCGGTGGCAAGCAGGTCAAGGTAGACCGTGTGCGTTGGGTCGCCATGCCGGATGCCATGACCGGAGTGAACGCGCTGCGCAGTGGCGAGATTGATGTGATCGATCAGGTTCAGCTGGACCTCTTGCCCTTGCTGCAAAACGAGTCGGACATTGTGCTGAATGCTTCCACGGCTCGGGGCGCGCAGACCGAGATGCGCTTTAACTTCCTGCAGCCGCCATTCAATAACAAGCAAGTACGTCAGGCCGCCATGATGGCGCTGAACCAGAAACCCTTGATGCAGGCGCAGGTCGGCAACCCGGAATACTTTGAAACGTGTGGGGCGGTGTTTGGCTGCCACAGTGTATTCCCGTCACAAGCCGGTTCTGAGGCCTACTTCAAGGGGGATGCCGCCGGTGCGAAAAAACTGCTGGAGCAGGCCGGTTACAAGGGCGAGCCCGTGGTCTTGCTGCATCCCACCGACTTCCTGACTTCGCCCGTGGTGCCGGTGATTGCCCAGCAACTGCGCAATGCCGGGTTCACCGTCAACGTGGAAGCCATGGACTGGCAAACCGTGCAGACCCGCCGCACCTCCAAGCGTCCCGTGCAAGAGGGCGGCTGGAGCATCATCACCACTTATTCGGGGCTGGTGGACGTGAGCAATCCGCTGAGCTTCATGGCGGTGGCCTCCAATGGCGACAAGGCCTGGTTTGGCTGGCCGGATGTTCCTGCCATTGAAAAGACACGCATGGAATTTGCCCGCTCCAGTGGCGAGTCCGAGCTGGGTCGTTTGGCCACGGATCTGCAAAAACACATCATGGATGAAGGTGTGATCGTCCCCCTTGGCGAGTTCAAGATGGTTAGCGCCATGCGCAAGAACCTGAATGGCTTTCTGCAAACCCCGGTTCCGGTCTTCTGGAATGTGGAGAAGCGATGATTGGGCTTATTTTCAAGCGCGTACTGGCCACCATCCCGGTATTGCTGATTGTGGCGCTGGTGATCTTTGTGGTCTTGCGCATGACACATGGCGATGCCGCGGTGCTGGTGGCGGGGGATAACGCGACGGATGCACAGATTGCAGAAATCCGTCATCAGATGGGGCTGGACCAGCCAGTGCCGGTGCAGTTCGTGCAGTGGCTGGGCAGCATGGTGCAAGGGGACTTTGGCACGTCCCTGATCTCCAGCCGCCCGGTCAAGGATCTGGTGCTGGATCGTCTGGGTCCTACGGTTTCACTGACCTTGTTGACTCTGGCCTACACCCTGGCCATTTCCATTCCGCTGGGGGTGTGCTCGGCCTGGTATAGAGGCAAGTCTCTGGATCGCTTTGTGATGGCAGGGTCGGTGGCGGGCTTTTCCGTGCCGGTATTCATCGTGGCTTACTTGTTGATCCTGCTGTTCTCGCTGGAGCTGCGCTGGTTGCCGGTACAGGGCTACAAGCCCTTGAGTGAAGGCCTGTGGGAACACCTGCGACATTTGATTCTGCCTGCGGTGTCCCTGGGCACGGTGTATATCGCCCTGATTACCCGCATTGTGCGCACCAGTGTGATCGATACCTTGAACGAGGACTACATCCGCACCGCCCGTGCCAAGGGCCTGAACGAGCGTCGTGTCCTGACACGTCACGCCCTGGGCAATGCGGCGGTTCCTATCCTGACGATTATCGGCATCAGCATCACCATGCTGATCGGCGGGGTGGTGGTGACGGAATCGGTCTTCAACATTCCGGGGCTGGGACGTTTGGTGCTGGATGCGGTGCTGTCCCGCGACTTTACGGTGATTCAGAGCCTGATCGTGCTGTTTTCGCTGGTGTATGTAGGGGTGAATCTGTTGATTGATATCTCCTACATGCTGGTCGATCCCCGTATCGATTATTGAGCCCTCGCTTTTTACAGGTAGAACAATATGCAAAAGCTCAACAAATTGAAGAAAGTGGTCGCCAGCCATTCGGCCCGTGCCGCCTTGCTGTTCCTGATCCTGATGGCCGCCATGGCGATTTTTGCTCCCTTTCTGGGCACGCAAGATCCCACTCAACTGGACCCCAGCGTTCGTCTGCAACCGCCTTCCGAGCAATTCTGGCTGGGGACGGATGCACTGGGCCGGGACCTGTATTCCCGTGTGGTGTACGGGGCGCAAGTGTCTTTCATGGTGGGGTTCGGTGTCCTGGCCATCAGCGTGTTCTTTGGGGTGATTCTAGGTTCGCTGGCGGGTTACTTCCGCCGTCTGGATGCCGTCATCATGCGAGTGATGGATGGTGTGATGGCCATCCCTGGCATCTTGCTGGCCATTGCGCTGGTGTCGGTGTCCGGTGCCAGCCTGACCACAGTGCTGATCGCCATTGCTATCCCGGAGATTCCTCGCATGACGCGGCTGGTACGGGGCGTGATTCTTAGCGTGCGTTCCGAGCCGTATGTGGAAGCGGCCATGACGGTAGGGACTTCGGCTTACGTGATCTTGTCGCGCCATATGTTCCCCAACACCTTCGCACCCTTGATTGTGCAGGGCACTTATGTGTTTGCCTCGGCGGTGCTGCTGGAAGCGATCTTGAGTTTCCTGGGGGCGGGCATCCCTCCCGAGATGGCCTCCTGGGGCAACATCATTGCCGAAGGTCGCCTGTATTTTCAGCTGATTCCCGGCATCGTGCTGTACCCCGGCATTGTGCTGTCCATCACCATTCTCAGTATCAACGTCCTGGGCGACGCCTTGCGCGATGCTCTGGATCCCAAGCTGGTCACACGGCTGTAAGTGACGAGGGTAGGAGACATAACAATGAATACCTCTACGACCAAGCCCCAATGTGTTTTGTCAGTGAAGGACTTGTGCATTGAAACCAAAGCGGCTCAACCCCGCCAGTTGGTGAACAAGCTTAGCTTCGATGTGTATGCAGGCGAGACCTTGTGCATTGTGGGCGAATCCGGCTCGGGCAAATCCTTGACTTCCTTTGCCATCATGGGCTTGCTGCCGCCCGATACCTTGCGTGTCAGCCAGGGCAGCATCGAGCTGATGGGCGAGAACCTGTTGACCATGAACAAGGAG
Source organism: Alcaligenes sp. (assembly GCF_050255915.1). NCBI lineage: Bacteria > Pseudomonadati > Pseudomonadota > Betaproteobacteria > Burkholderiales > Alcaligenaceae > Alcaligenes > Alcaligenes sp. The sequence goes on along the minus strand of NZ_JBFWIQ010000009.1, from coordinate 127,503 downwards.
CATTTGCTGTCCTTGCGGGCTTCGGCCATGTCCATGGTGTTTCAGGAACCCATGACAGCCTTGAACCCGGTGCAACGGGTGGGCGAGCAGATTGACGAAGTGATCCGTATTCACGAAAAGAACAGCTCCCGGCAGGAGCGCCGCCAACGTGTGATCAATATGCTGGAGCGCGTGCGTTTACCGGAGCCGGAAAAGCTCTTCATGGCCTATCCGCATGAGCTGTCCGGTGGTCAGCGCCAGCGCATCATGATTGCCATGGCCTTGATCTTGCAGCCGCGCTTGTTGATTGCGGATGAACCCACCACGGCACTGGACGTGACCACGCAAAAGCAGATTCTGAGTCTGATCAAGGAACTGCAAAGCGAATGCGGTACCTCGGTGATTTTTGTGACGCATGACTTTGGTGTGGTGGCGGATATTGCCGACCGGATTCTGGTCATGAAGCGTGGCGATAGCGTGGAGATGGGCACGTGTCAGCAGATTCTGTCCAACCCTAAAGAAGCCTATACCCGCTCTCTGATTGCTTCCGTTCCCAATGTGCATCCGCCAGCAAAAGAGGAAGTGCAAAACGAGATCGTGCTCAGCGCCCGTGGTCTGGGCAAGGTTTACGGCTCGGATTGCTGGTTCTCCAAGGGGCGCAAGATGCACGCGCTCAGCGACATCAATCTGGATATACGCCGTGATGAAGTGCTGGGTGTCGTGGGCGAGTCCGGCTCGGGCAAGTCCACCTTGGCCCGCTGCATTATTGGCCTGGTCGAGGCCAGCTCGGGGCAGATCACCCTGAACGGTGAAACCTTGCCCGCCGCCTGCAAGGACCGCAGCCTGGCGCAGCGGCGCAAAGTGCAGATCGTGTTTCAGGACCCGTATCGCTCGCTGAATCCCCGCGTGACGATCGGCCAGTCTTTGACAGAGGGCATGCACAACATTGGTGTCGATCCGAAAGTCGCTATCGAACGCGTGACCGAGGTCTTGTCCATTGTAGGCCTGGACGCGGATGTGCTGGAGCGCTATCCGCATCAGTTTTCGGGCGGCCAACGGCAGCGACTGTGTCTGGCCCGCGCCATTGTGATGGAGCCGGATGTACTGATTGCGGATGAGTCCGTGTCGGCGCTGGATGTGCTGGTTCAAGAACAGGTGCTCAAGTTGCTGGTGGACATCAAGCGCAAAACCGGCGTTGCCATCCTGTTCATTACCCATGACTTGCGTGTTGCCGCGCAGATTTCTGACCGCATTGTGGTGATGCAAAAGGGCCGGATTGTGGAGGCTGGGGACCCAGGGCGTGTCATTAGCCAGCCTAGCCAGGCTTACACCCGTGAACTGGTGGAATCCGCACCCGGCGTGCATTGGGATTTTCAGAATTTTTGTGCTTATGCCTGATTAACACGGCTGTTGGGGCTGTGTTGATTGTGCAGAGCTAAATCCTGCTGCTGGAGTGCGGCAGGGCGTATCGAATCCCGCTTAGGGCGGATCTTAATTGTTGATGGAGTTCAAATCTCATGTCCAGGTTTGTCAACGTAGCAGCGGCTCAGTTGGGCCCTATCGCACGCAGCGAAACGAAAAAACAGGTGGTTGACCGCTTGCTGGCCCATTTGCATCAGGCCAAGAAAATGGATGTTGATGTGGTGGTGTTTCCCGAGCTGGCACTGACCACGTTTTTCCCGCGCTGGTTCAGCGAGGATATTTCCGATTTTGATTGTTTTTATGAAACCCAGATGCCGGGGCCGGACACCCAGCCCTTGTTTGATGCCGCTGCCAAATTGCAGATTGGTTTCTACCTGGGCTATGCCGAACTGGTCATTGAAAACGGCGTAAAGCGTCGCTTCAACGTATCCATTCTGGTCGATAAAACCGGCACGATCGTAGGCAAATATCGCAAGGTGCATTTGCCCGGTCACGGCCAGGACGAGCCTTGGCGTGCATTCCAACATCTGGAGAAATACTACTTCGAGCCTGGTCACGAGTTCGGTGTGTGGTCGGCCTTCGGGGGCGTGATGGGCATGGCCTTGTGCAACGACCGGCGCTGGTCAGAAACCTACCGCGTCATGGGTTTGAAGGGCGTGGAAATGGTCATGCTGGGCTACAACACCCCGGTACACAACCCGCCCGCACCGGAGCACGACGATTTGTCCATGTTCCATAACCATTTGGTGATGCAGGCCGGGGCCTATCAGAACGGCACCTGGGTGGTGGGGGTGGCCAAGGCGGGGAGTGAAGAGGGCATCGAGATGATTGGCGGCAGTGCCATCATTGCGCCGTCTGGGGAGATTGTCGCGGCTTGCTCGACCAAGGGTGACGAGCTGGCGATTGCCCGTTGCGATCTGGATCTGTGCCATTCCTACAAGAGTACGACCTTCAACTTTGAGCGTCATCGTCGGCCAGAAGCGTATGGCCTGATCAGCTCGCAACGTGGAGCGGTGGTGCCATGGGCGTGAACGAACATACAAAAATGGACCTGGTCTGGGATGCGGTCAGCCTGACGCAAGCCTTTGTGCGTATCCCCAGCTTGTCCGGGCAAGAGCAGGCCATGGCGGACTTTGTGCAGCAAGTCATGCGGGAGTTGGGTTTTGACCAGATTAGTGTGGACGACAAGGGGTCGGTGCTGGGCTTTGTCGGCCCGGCCCAGGCTCCGCTGGCCCTGCTGTTTGATGCTCATATGGATGTGGTGCCTATCGCCGGAACCTGGACGGTTGAGCCTTTTGGGGCGCAGATCAAAGATGGCCGCATGTATGGGCGCGGCACCAGTGATATGAAAGCAGGTTTGGCCGCCGCCCTGTGTGGCGCGGCAGCAGCGGCTCGTCGTGGTGCCTTGAAACAGCGTATTGCCGTGTCTGCCAGCGTGATGGAGGAGGTGATTGAAGGCTATGCCTTGTCCCACGCTCTGGAGCAATGCACGCCGGCTGCTGTGGTGATTTGTGAGCCATCGCGTTTGCGCATCATGGTGGGCCAGAAAGGGCGACAGGAGATTCTGTTGCGCTTGCAAGGCCGTCCAGCCCATGCGGCCTTGCCTCATCTGGGGGTGAATCCCATTCAGGCGGCAGCCAAGGCTATTTCTGCTTTGCAAACGCTGGATTTGCCCAAGGATGCGCAAGTGGGCCAAGCCTTGCTGGTGCCTACTGACATTATTTCCGACCCGCATCCTTCCATTTCCCTGATCCCTTCGTCCGTTACGGTACGTTTTGATCGCCGCACGCTGGTGGGTGAAAGCAGCGAATCGGTGTTGAAACAAATGGAGCAATGCTTGCAGGGTGCCGGTGTGGAGGGCTTTTCGCTGGAACTGGTGGACAGTCAGGTACAAACCTATACAGGTCAGCAGGCCAGCCCGGAGCGGGACTTGCCCGCCTGGCGGCTGGATGAGTCCGCACCGTTGGCCCAAGCCATGGTGCAAGCGGTTCAGCAAGCCGGGCGTGTGGTGGAAATGGATACCTGGTGGTTTTGTACCAATGGTTCCGAGTCCGCCGGACGACGTGGCATTCCTACTATCGGCTTGGGACCGGGCGAGGAAGCACAGGCACATACGGCTGATGAGTCGGTAGCGATCGACGATGTTCTGGGGGCCAAGGACATTTACGAACAGCTGTGTATCCAACTGGCAGGACAAGCGTAAGAGCAATCGGAGACAAGTGATGCGTATTGCAGTAGCGGGTTTTCAGCACGAGACCAATACCTTTGGCCCAGCCATGGCCACGATGGTGGACTTTGAGCATGGGGGCGGCTGGCCAGGGATGTGCCGAGCCGAGGCCATCGAGCCTGCCTTGCGTGGGGCCAATATTCCGGCAGCCGGGTTTATGGCCGCCGCCGCACAAGCCGGGGTCGAGTGCGTCCCGCTACTGTGGGCCGCCGCCAGTCCCTCCGCGCCCGTCGAGGCAATGACTTACGAGGCAATCGTGGCGGAGATTCTGTACCGCCTGGAGCAAGTTTTGCCCGTGGATGCGGTGTATCTGGATTTACATGGCGCCATGGTGGCCGAGCATCGCGATGATGGGGAAGGGCATTTGCTGGTTCTGGTGCGCGAGATGGTGGGACCGGATGTGCCGGTGGTCGCCAGTCTGGATTTGCACGCCAATGTCAGCGACACCATGCTGGCGCAGGCCGACATGCTGGTGGCTTACAAAACTTACCCGCATGTGGATATGGGACAAACGGGCGAGCGTACTTTCCAGGCGCTGATGCGATGTCTGCAAAGCGGTCGTCGCCCGAAGCTGGCCTGGCATCGATTGCCTTTTCTGATCCCGGCGGTCTGGCAAAGCACCGAGATGGAACCGGCGGCCAGCCTGTACCGTCACTTGTCATCGCTGGAAGAAATAGAAGGCGAGGGGAGCGTGTCGTTCGCCATGGGCTTTCCTGCTGCGGACGTGCCGGAATGCGGAGCGGTCTTGTGGGCCTACGCCCAGACACAGGAAGAAGCTGATAGCCGTTTGGCAGACTTTCTGGATGAGGTGCTTGATAAAGCCCAAGGCTTTCAAGGCAAGCTTTATGAACCGGACGAAGCCGTGCAATGGGCGCTGAGTCACCCCGGTAAAGGCCCGGTGATCATTGCCGATGCTCACGACAATCCCGGTGGCGGCGCCAGCTCCGATACCTGTGGTCTCTTGCGCGCCTTGCTGAAAGCCAAGGTATCGGATGCTGCTTTAGGCTTGATCGTGGACCCGGAAAGCGCTGCTCTGGTGCACCAGGCAGGGGCCGGTAAAACCATTGAGCTGTCTCTGGGCGGTAAATCCGGTGTCCCCGGTGATATGCCCTTGCATGCACGCTTTTATATCGAGTCCGTATCCGATGGCCAGTTCCGCGCCACCGGCCCGTACTACGCAGGCTGTGCCATGAACCTGGGGCCCAGCGCCTGTTTGCGTATAGAGGGCGTGCGCATCGTTCTGGCCTCCTACAAGTCGCAAATGGCGGATCAAAGCATGTTCCGTTTTGTGGGTATCGAGCCGGAGCAGATGAAGGTACTGGTTCTGAAAAGCGCCGTGCACTTCAGAGCGGACTTTGGCAGCATTAGCGACCGCATCATTGTCGGAGCAGCACCGGGAGGAGTTTCCATGCGCACGACAGACTTGCCATGGGAGCGTTTACCGGCAGAGCGCCTGCTGTATCCCGGTGGCCCCAGCCTGTCCCAATGGCGAATCATGCAATCAGAAGGGCGGGCCTATTCACAATAGCTTTGCATTTTTTACCCAAGTAGGTATACTCCTGCCTTCACGGTTTTGATGCAGATTAGCTCGGTAAAACAAGCTTTGAAAATCAGACCGCCTGTTCAGATAAGTGTGGATTTCGATCGGTGCCGGGATTGACTATCAATAATCTCAAATCGAAAGAAAAAATCTAAAAAACACTTGCAAGAAAGGTAGAACAGGGTTATAGTTTAATTCTTTCGGGGCGTAGCGCAGCCTGGTAGCGCACTTGCATGGGGTGCAAGGGGTCGAAGGTTCAAATCCTTCCGTTCCGACCAGATTTTAAAAGGCCTACAGCATTTTTGCTGTAGGCCTTTTTTCATTGCTGCGGGGAATTCTGTTTCCACGAGCTTCTCCTTCTTCTCGTCTGTGTGCTTGCGAGCGTGCTCTGCCGGCAGTTCTAATTCTGTTTCTGGTATGAGCAGAGTACTCACTAAAATAAAAAGTGAGTGCACATTTAAAAGTTATTTTCTTGGCACATCGGCCTCGCTTATTTTGCGATTCTTTTCTGCTCTGATACAAGAATGAACGGAATAGTGCTCTTCGTTTATTCCCAAAATTTTCCTCAACAGATTCTGCAGCAGTTATTTTTGAGCTTTGTCTCTCTTTAATCTGCTAGCATGCGATTTTGATTATTGTTCTGGAGAGCAGTAGTGGACAGCGTGGATGTAGAGTTAATCAAGCGATTGAGACCGTTAGCTCGAAAAAAAGCAGAAGAGTTTTCTGATGCGCTATCCGAGGGATTGGCGCAGGATCGTAATATCCATCAATTGAGCCTGGATTTACAGGATGAGGTCCAAGCCTATCTTTTGTCGCTTCCAGAAGAAGATAGAGAAACCTTTGAGGCGCTTTACATTGAAGAGTTAAATGCGCAGACAGCCATGGCTAACCAAAGTGCAACTGAAAAACTTGCCCAGGCAGAGGCTATTGAAGCCGAAGGTGCTAAATCGCAGCAAGTGATGTCTGGCATTATTGTCCTGATCGCGATATTAGTTCTTGTGTTTTTCTTGGCAAGATAGTGCGCATGCTGCACGTGCGGCATCTGGTGAAGGATTAAGTGGGAACACCGTCCAAGTCGTGAGGCGGGTATTCAATGAATTACAAGAAACTGAGGAGCCGTGAGATGCGTGTTGTAAAGGTTGGGGCAATTGCGTTGCTTGCATTATTGGCTGCGTGTAAAACGAATATCAGCACCGAAATCAAACTTAGTGAGCTTGAGGGTGGTGCAGGCAAGATGCTGCCCGGTGAACTGACGGTCGAGGTTAGTGCTTGCAATCATTATGAAGATTCTCGCAAGCCCTCTAATTCCCTGCTGGAAGCTCAGCAAGCTATTCCTGGCATATTCAAAGATGCAAAGTATATGGAATGCTATCAGCAGCGAATGAATTCTTATGCCCGATTTGAGTTGCCTGTTGCCTTGGATACCGCTGGTAGCGATAAGCTGTTTTCTGAGGAACATATCAATTTCCGTTCCCATGAGAATATGTTGCTCGGCTTGGTTATCCCTACTCAAATTAAAGAGCGTATTAAGTCCGCCACGAAAGGGAAGGTCGCCGCAAGTGCTTTGGTGATGAGTTTTTCGATTAAGGTCACAAATGACCTTAATCAGGATCAGCCTTTGGTAGCTTACTCCGTGTTTGCTGATGGGAAAGCGTTTGTTGCTGATAGGCTGTCGCTTCATAAAGGCAAACACATGACACTCCAGTTGTCTGACGTGTCAGTTCAAGCTGCGGTGCAAGGTAGTTATGCAATTGTGCTCGGTAGGGTTGCGCAATAGAAACGTAGACAAGGTGTCGCTGTAAGAAAAGCCCGCATTGCGGGCTTTTTTTTTAATCAGGTCCTGAGTAGCGTGATTACCACCCCCAGCAAGTCCCCGCCGCAGGCTTGCCGCAATTGCGGTAGTTCACCGCAAACCACAGTTTTCCTGCACCACGTGGGCTGCCATCGGATTTAACGTCATCGCGTGGCAGTTCTTCCAGGGTGTCGCGCGCTGTTTTAGTGTCGGAGTCACTGGCAGCGTCGGCTTCCAGGACGATGCGGCCTAGCGCTGCTGCATCACGGTTTTCGAAGACCAGATCCGTGTCTTTCAGCGCTGTCATTTTCAGGGAGGCATCACGCACGGCAGCCGCGTAGCTGTCGTCCGAACCACCGGGCTTCAAGGCCTTGTTCAGCGTGCTGGCGGCCAGAATCTGCACCGGTGTGGCGGGTGGAGCCATCACGTAGTCGTCCAGCTTGGCCAATTGGCCCTCTGAAGCCTGGCGACGTAGCCAGTCGCCCCACAGAAATTCGGCGTATTCAGGCAGGTTGCCGTTGCTATAGGCAATGTCGCGGGTGAAGTACACCAGGGAGCGATAGCGATCTTCCTGCATGCCACCGGCTTCTTTTTCGTTGGCCAGGCCAAGGCGAGTGGGCAGTTGTTCGACGGTAATGGTTTGGTTTTTACCATCACGCAGCCAGACCAGTTTTTCTTTGCTCATGCGCTCCCAGAAGGCAGATGCCTCGCGGATATCGCTGTAGTTGGCGCTGACTTTGACCCAGACGGGCAGTTTGGGGCCGCCGTCAGGAATCTCGCGCAAGGAGGAGAAAGTATGGTGGCCATCGGTCAGGTACAGATTGCCGTCCCAGCCTACGACCACGGTTTTAAGGTTTTCTGTTTGTGAGCCCAACGGGTCTTTGCACAGATACGTGGTGGGTTGATCCAGGCGGGCCGCTTGCGCCTCAGCGATCGTCAGGAATTTCTGGGCGCGCTCGGTACCGCCCATATCCTCGCAGTAGTCGTCAAACTTCTTGCCGATGGTGCGATTCAGGTAGTCCAGGTGCTGTGCTGGATTGTTGGCCCAGGTAGGGCGGTCCAGATCGCCTTGCCAGCGTCCCAGCTTGTAGTAGACCTGATCGTAGCCAATGGCCGCCTGGGTGGGATGCAGTTCTTCTATGCGGACCTTGATGACATCGCCTGCTTTGCTGTCCAGATAGGCCGTGTTGCGGGGTGGTTCCGGCTCTTCAGTGACAGGTGGCGCGACGACGGGGGCTTCGGGGGACGGATTGCCACCTGTGCTGGAGCCACTGTCGCAGGCTGCCAAGACCAAGGGCAGCAGAGCGATGCCCAGGGCGCGCAAGAGCTGTTGCCGGGCGGGGACAAGAGAATGCAAATAAGCGAGGTTCATGGTCCGTTGGGAGATTTTGTTGGAAGATCCTAGATCATGGGGGATGGGTATTGCCGGAACATTGCATTCAGAAACATTTATCGCTTGTGCTGGAGAGGGGGCTGCTTGTCACGATCGGGGGCGAAATTGTGACCAGCTCGCCTAGTTTCCTCTAAGGCGAACTGAATCCCGTACACTGTCCGCGCTTAAATGAAATCGACAAAGCACTTCCAGACTTGTGGAAGTTGATTTTAAAAGGTTCTTGATGTCGCTCTACAGAAAAGCCTGGCTGTTTACGTTGTTCAATATCTTGCTCCTGGTCGCCTTGTATTTTGGGCTACCTGTGTTCGACCGTGTGTTGGGGACATTGGGGTTTTGGGTGTTTGGCTTTTACATTCTGGGCCAGGGCCTGGTGGCCATGACGGTTTTTACTTGCCCAAAGTGTGGCCTGTCGCCGTTCATGGGTAGCCAGAGCCTGTTCACCAGCTATTCGCCGTTTCCGCGCAAGAAGTGTGGTCAGTGTGGGCATGACCACACTCAGACTGAGTAGGGCAAGCTGCGATCCGGCGGTCCGGCGATCCGGTGCAGTCATCCCTTGTTGACTCAGCCCTTGCGCAGCGGGTTCTCCTTCCTGAATTAGTCCGGGTGGTGGTTGTGATCGACCACCATATTGTCTCCAAAGGTGGAGAATTTGGCGGTCACCTCGGCGGGTAGTTTGGCTTCTGCTTTGCTGGTGTTCTTGACCAGACGTTCTGCCGCTTCAGCGCTCATGCCTGCCATCGTTAGAGTCTCGACATCGTTCAAGCCATCGCCACCGCACATATGGACATTCCATTGCCCATGGCGACTCTTTAAGAGCGCACGGCCACCGCGCGCCAGTTGCGTCCAACCGGCCAGGGCATAGTCACCCTCGATCACGATAGGCTCCACCACAAGAGGCGCTTCGGGACTGTCCCAAATCGCCTTCATGGCCTGGGAGATGCGATCGGTCTCTGACGGCGCAGCGCGAGCCACGCCCGTGAGCATCGCGAACAAGATGAATAAAGCCATGGAGAAGAAAAGGCCGTGGAGTGTCACCTTATAGGTCTGGCGATATTGTGAAGCGGTTTTCATAAAAACTCCTTGTTTCTCAAGCTAATAAAGGACAGGGTGGGGCTTTCACCCCGAGCAGTGTGCTCATCTGACTTGTTGGCAGCCAAGGGGCAGTGATCCGGTATGTAAAGCTCAACGGCTGCGGTCTGACGTGCATGACAAACCCCTTGAGAAGATAAAAAAACGGGATCAATACTGGATCTGCACACCGGCAAAGACCGATCGCCCTGTACCCGGCTCGAATAAGGGCGAGGAGGCGGTGGCGTAGTCCGTAATGCTGGCGCTGGCGATGTATCGGCGATCCGTCAGGTTGCGGCCATCGATATAGAAGGAGTAGGGGCCGCGCTCCCAGCCAGCTCGCAAGCCCAGCAGGGCATAGGAACTGGTTTTGGTGGTGTTTGCGTTATCGACGTAGTAAGCCTGCGGCACCCATTCCACATTGGGACCAATGTGAAAGCCTGAAGGGTGTTTGTAGATAATCTCTGCGCGCAGATAGTGCTTGGGCACACCGGGTATTTGATTGTTGTTCCAGTCCTGATCGTTGTCGAACTTGAAGTTGCTGTAGGTGTAGGCGCCTTTGACCTCCAGGCTGTCACTTTGCAGACCTTGTACAAACAGGCCTCGGGCGGCTGTCCATTGCACACCTAGTTCTACGCCCTGGTGAGTGGTGCGATCCGCGTTGACGGTCTTGTCACAGATGTTCCAGGGCGCGCTGATGCATTGCAGCTCATTTTTGACGCGCGCATGGTACAGGGAGACGTCCCAGGCCACGTCCCCGCTTTCTCCTCGGGTGCCAATTTCGAAGGTGGTGGCGCGTTGGGCTTGCAGGCGATCCAGATCATTGCTGGTCGAGAAGGTCATATCGTCAAACGTAGGCGGCTCGGCGCTGCGGGAAATATTGCCGTAGATTTGCCACTGCGGACCCGCCTGCCACAACAGGCCCAACTTGGGATTGAAGAAGTGGTAGCTTTTGTCCCCGGATCGCGTGGTAGGCAGGCCGCCGTTATACCGATCCTGGCGCTTGCGTTGAGCGTGCAGGTATTGCAGGCCGGTGATCAGGGACAAGTCCGAGCCCAGACTCCAGGCGTTTTCGGCATAGATGCTCAGGTTGTTGGACCTGTCTTTGCTAGCAGACAGTTTTTCCAGTCGTTTACCTCCCACGTTTACCGAGTTTTGGGCATCAATCTTGCCGGCCGACCAGGTCAGGCCCAGTGTGAAGCGATTGTCTCTGCCCGCAAGCGGGCTGGTGTTGACCAACCGGCCGTAGGCGCCGTAGCTGCTCGTGTCCCTATCAATAAATTGATAAATAGGGTGTCGCAACGAACTTTGTTCAAACCAGCCACCTAGTTCGTACTGCGTCTCGCCCATGACCAGCACTGTGCGGTTGGCAATGCGACCGCCGTCCAGGTTGAGCTGCCAGTCGTTTTGCTTATTTTCTTTGGCGGCTTGTCGTGGATTATTCAGAGCCTGATCGCGGCTGACCGAGCCGGGAATATCCTGGTGAATCTGGTAGCCGCTCAGGTAAAAACGGGTTTCTGCCCGGTCTGACAAACGCCAGCCCAGGTTTGCATTCGCACGTAGGGAATGGCCAGCACTTTGTTCTCTATAACCATCCTGGGTTTGCCAGGAGCCGGAAACTACACCATCCAGTTTTTCGCCCGCAAAGCCGCTGCTCAGTTGTACGCGTCGCCAGCCAAAACTACCGGCATCCAGACGTCCTTGAAAGGCGTCGGCATCATGGCCGGTAGGGGTGACGAAGTTGATGGCCCCGCCCAAGGTGGCGGCTCCGTACTGCAAGGCATTGGCACCTTTATAGACTTCGGTATAGCGGTAGGCTGTAGGGTCGATACGATGGAAGTTGCTGCTGCCGTCCGGGTCGTTCAAGGGGATGCCGTCCTGATACAGGCTGATGCCCCGTAGATGGTAATAACGCGACAGCCCTGAACCCCGTATGGATAGGCGCGCATCATCACCCCATTTGGGCTGCGCAAACACCCCCGGCGTGTAGTCCAGCATGTCTTTGACGGTAGCGGCTTTGGTATCACGCCAGGCGCTTTCGGGCACCAGAGCGACGCCGCCCGCGGTTTGTTCAATATTTTTTTGAGCAGTTTGCAGGTCTGGAACGGTCAGGCTTTTACCGCGCTCTGGAGTGACGATGACGGGGGCCAGTGTTGGCGTTTGTGCATGAGCAAGGCTTGCCCAGGAACTGGAGAACAGCAAGGTCAGAGCCAGGACGCTGATTCGTGTGCGCGGTGATCCTGGCGCTAATTGGACAGAGGGCAGAAAGGGGGCGGCCTGCACAGCGCATGCCTGTGCAGAAATACAAAAAATAGACATAAAAAAACCTTGAATGACTTCGCTGAAAAGCGACTGCACAGACGGCAGTCGGCCACGAGAGTTCAAACAAGGTTGGCAGGCGGAGCGCGTGACCCGAGTGGTGGCCCCAGCGCGGGTAAGGGGGGTAAGGTCTGATTGCGGTGCACCAGCAGCAAAGGCGGGTGATCCATCGGTACATCCAGGCTTGCCATGTCGGCACTGGGCAAGGCCACTTGGGATAGAACCAGGGCGTAAGGGCACTTCTGGATATCCGCGTGTTCATTGGATAGTGGCGGATCGGCCTGTCCTGTAAGGCTCATCCAGATCGTGCTGGGCGTGCCACCGGGGGCACACAGCGTGACGGAAAAGAAGCCGTTTTGCTCGTCAGCCTTGTCCGGCATGTATCCTGCCGGCACCAGCGAACGGCACAAAAATGACAGGATCGCCAGGCAAAAAAGAATTTGCCAGGCTATGCCATTCTTTGCGGGAGAGCGGTGCCGTTGGACAGACATGGCGCAATTGTATTCCAACTGCTTCTCAATTAGATTTGATTTACGTAATCTGCGGACTCTTTAGTAAGTGGCGGATTACGATTTTGCCAAAGCGATGGCGCTGTTGCCGAGATAAACGTTGCCCAATCGTTTGTTTTGAAGGCGAAATAATCCGAAAGTAGGGCTCAAGCAAGGCTGTCCGAGACAGACCAAGGTGTCCGCCTAGTAAAAACCCGCTTGGATGTTTTTCCGGGAAAGGCCTACTATTAGCCCTCAATTATCGGATATGAGAATTTTATGGTGTATGACTACGTCATTGTGGGTGCCGGGATGGCCGGTGTGTCTTTGGCCTACCGTTTACCGGAAAGCGCCCACGTGCTTGTTCTGGAAAGAGAGTCCCATGCTGCGTATCACTCGACGGGTCGCTCGGCCGCTATGTTTGTTGAAACCTACGGTACTGAAACGATTCGTGCCTTGACCGTCGCGGGTAACGATTTTTTCAGTCATCCGCCAGACGGTTTTAGCGATCAGCCAATTTTGCTGCCGCGTGGCGTGCTGTATGTGGGCACAGCCGAACAACAGGATTTGCTGGACAGTCAATATGAGGATTGGCATGAGCAAGGGCTGGATGTCAGCCGCATGACGGCCGAGCAGGCACTGACGTTGGTGCCCTGCCTGGATCCGGCGCAATTGGCGGGCGCCTTGTATGACGGGCAGGGCCAAGATATGGATGTGCATGCCTTGCATCAGGGGTTCCTGAAAGGGGCACAAGCAAAAGGCGTAACGCTGCGTCTGGATACAGAAGTCCTGTCCGCGCAATGGGATGGCGAGTGTTGGGACGTTCAGCTCAGCTCTGAGCCCGGTACTGTGCGCACACGTGTTCTGGTCAATGCAGCCGGTGCCTGGGCCGATACCCTGGCCGAGCGTTGTGGCCTCAAAGCCTTGGGGATTCAGCCCAAGCGCCGTTCAGCGTTTTTGTTCTCGCCACCCGAAGGGATGGATCACCGGGATTGGCCGGCAGTGATTGATATTGGCGAAGAGTTCTACTTCAAGCCCGATGCAGGCATGTTGTTGGGGTCGCCGGCCAATGCAGATGATGTGGACGCGCATGATGTCGTGGCCGAAGAGCTGGATGTGGCCACCGGCATTTACCGCATTGAAGAGCGCACCCAGCTTCGTATCCGTCGTCCTAGCCATACGTGGGCAGGACTGCGTAGTTTTGCTCCTGATGGGGAGCTGGTCATTGGTCACGATACACAATGTCCCGGTTTTTTCTGGCTGGCGGGGCAAGGCGGTTATGGGATTCAAACCGCAGCAGGTGCGTCCTTGCTGGCGGCCAGTTTGTTGCAAAAGCAGGATTTGCCCGAGTCCTTGAAGGCCTTGGAGATTGATCCGGCTGTGGTGTCACCGGCTCGTTTCAGAACATAAAAACAGCAGCACTTTGATCTCCTGGAGGAGAAAGCATGTCGAATATAAGAAATATCCTGGGCATTGCGATGGCCTTTGTCGGTGTGGTGGTGGGGGCCGGCTTTGCATCAGGACAGGAGGTGTTGCAGTTTTTCAGCAGCTTCGGGTATTGGGGATTGCTTGGAGGGGTGGTCAGTGGTCTGTGCTTCACGATACTGGGTATGGCGGTGGGGGAGCTGAGCCAGGTTTCAGTATCGCATTCGTTTAAAGAAGGGTTGTATTTGATTTGTGGGCCGCGTCTGGGCGTGGTGGTCGACATCATGATTACCTTCTTCATGTATGCCATTGCGGTGGTGATGTTTGCCGGTGGCGGCTCGCTGATGGAGCAACAGTGGGGCGTACCGGCGCAGTACGGCAGTGTCGCCGTCATGCTGATTACCGTGCTGATCGTGTTCTTGCGCGTGGATAGGGTGATGGCCTTTATTGGCAGCGTCACGCCCATTCTGGTTCTGATGATGGTTTTCCTGTGCATTTACAGCTGGAATACCCGGGACTTGCCATTGGAGGAGTTGGATGTCATCGCGCATACCAAACCTCAGGGTGCAGGACATTGGCTAGTCGGCGCGTTGCTGTACGTATCCTACAACATGGTGGTGGGGGCGCCGTTTCTGATGATCGCAGGGGCGCAGGCTACATCGCGCCGCAATGCGCTGTTGGGTGGACTGGTCGGTGGTTTGCTGCTGGGTTTTTTGATCGTGCTCATCAGTGCCGGTGTGTTTGGTCGTATTGATACCATTGGCTCGGCCGCCTTGCCTATGCTGATGCTGGCGACCGAGCAATCCAGACTGCTGGGTACCATTATGTCCGTGGTGGTTTTCGCCATGATTCTAACGACGTCGGTCGGTGTGCTGTATTCCTTCTCAGCCCGAATTTTTACCCCTAACACGCGTAAGTTCAATATTGGTACGGCCATTGCCGGAGTGCTGGGACTGGTGGGGGCCAAGATTGGTTTCATCAATCTGGTCGGCACGGTCTACCCGTTTTTTGGTTATCTGGGCTTTGTGTTGATGGCCTGGATTCTGATTGCCTGGTTTCGTTTGCGCCGCTTACAATCCAGGAATGCGACGTAATGAATTGCTCAGCAAGGAACAGGTAGGATCTCGCCTGCGTCAAGCCCGACATAATCAAAAACAGACACTCAAGCAGGTGTCTGAAAAAACGGGCTTGGCGCTTTCTACCATTTCCAAAGCAGAACTAGGGCAGGTCTCCTTAAGCTATGAAAAATTTGTGGTTCTGGCCCGCGCCCTGAATATTGAGGTGGGTTCCTTGTTTGCCATACCGGATGAGGAAAACACGCAACGCTTGCCCACCACTGAAGTGGGCATTTCCAGCCATAAGTCCACCGCCACCCCGGGCTATGCGACGCGTAATTATGAATACGGCCTGTTGTTTGGCGAACTGAGCGGCAAACACATGAACCCGATTCTGGCCGTCATTGACTCACGCGATGCCAGCGAATTTGACGACTATATCCGGCATGCCGGGCAAGAGTTTGTGATCGTCCTATCCGGCGCTATTGCTATTCAGTTTGAAACTGGCGAGACCTTGTTTCTGAACACACACGAGTCTGCGTATTTTGACAGCGGCATCGGACATATTTACTTGTCGACCAGCGAAGACGACGCGAAGGTTGTCGCCGTCTGTACCAGCGGTTTGCCGCCGGGACTGGTTTAGGCTGCGTCGTTTTATTACCTGAAATAGCGTCTTTTTTTTCCGGAATCAAGTTTTGTTGATTTGGTAAGCTGGCTTATTGTTCGAGTTATATCTTTTTATTTAATCACTGATTCTTGCTTTACTTTTTTTTGTTTTCACATATGACTATTATTTAATTGGTTTTTTTAATTTCTCGCTACAATGCCTTTTTTATAAGCAGAGAAAGTAAAGGGATAGGAATGAGGATTACTGTTTTCGTTGCAGCCTTGTTGCTGACAGGTTGCGCATCGATTACTTCTGAGTCTATGCAGTTGGTACGTGTGGATGCAGTGGATGAAACGGGAGAGAAGGTGACTGACGCTCGTTGTACCTTGACCAACGATAAGGGGGAGTTTGTCACAGAGGCAGGTAAGCATGCCAGGGTTAGTAAATCCAGCAAAAATTTGAACATAACCTGCACCGCGGCTGATAGAACAGATGAAGCAACAGGCACCTTGATCTCGCGTGCCGGGGCGGGTATGTTTGGCAATATTATTTTTGGTGGTGGGATTGGCGCCATTATCGACCATAACCGTGGTACGGCTTACAACTATCCAGATTGGGTGGAACTGGTATTTGGCAAAATCCTGACCTACGACCGTACGAAAAATAAAGAAGGTGCTCCCATGAAGGAAGGGGATCAAATTACTGAGCCGAACAAGACTAATGAGACCGTAGCTGCCGCGACACCGTAAGCGATATTAAAAAAGCCCCTTAAATGAACTGCACCCCAAAAGTTGGACATTGATCCGACCTTTGGGGTGTTTTTCATGGCGAAAGGTGTGGTGAGTCAGGGTTTGTCCGTTACATTATCAAAAACCGGCGGCACGGTGCTGTCTGGCTTGGCTGACACAGGAGGGGTGCCATTGGACTTTAACGGCGCCACACAACGCGCGGTGGCGTTTTGAAAATAGACGGTGCCTGCGGGGCGGCCTTTCAGACGAGCCAGTTCGGGTTTGGCCTGGATGGTCGCGTCGGACAAGGGAAAGACGATGCCCCGTGTGGGGATGGTGTCGCGTGAGCTTGTCCCCGTATTGCTGCCGCCTTTGAAAATCCGTACATGGGCAGGGTCGCGATTGGGGTCGGAGATAACCCATTCGTGCAGACCGTTGGCCATGTCCTGTATGCCCAAGGGGTTGGGCGGAAATGCACCCGTCTTGTGTTTGTTCGCGCCACTATCTGGTTCCGGCAGATTTCGACCTGCTTGCCATTGGCCGTTGTCGGTAGCCCAAGGAATCGCTTGCCCGCGGCCGCGGGCCGCGTACTCCCATTCGGCCTCGGTGGGCAAACGCATGTCCAGGCCACTGTTTTTTCCCAACCAGGTGCAAAAGGCTTCGGCTTCGTCATAAGGCATATTGGCGGCCTGTTCATCATCGCCTTTCACGGGCTGCCAACGGGCAGGGCGCTGGGTTTGCTTCAGGAAGCGGTCATACAGGGCGTTAGTCGCCTCTTTTTTCATGATGGAAAACGCGCTGACCTCTACCGGGTATGGATCCAGAGCACCCTGATCGGCTTGTGCTACCCATTGCACGGACTGCTCGCCGTCGGGAGCACGCATGGGCACCTGGAAATTGCCGGCCATAAATGAGCCGCCTTCTACCGGGATCAATTCAGGACCGGGCTCAGGGCGCGTAGGCAAAGACCTCAGTACCAGTAAAAGTAAGATGCTGGCAATGATGAGGGTGACGCTGAGCCGCACAGGGGTATGACGCAATCTTGTTTCCTTGCTCTTGACGACTCGCGACGCGAGAGCTTTGTCGATTAATTTTGCTTATATGGCCCCGTATTATTCCATGTCTGCTTATAAGACGGGTCTGTCTGTGCGCAGAGTGTAATGATTTATTGGAATAGAAGGGGAGTATTGTGCTTATTCAGCGTTGTTGGGGGATTTTTCAGGAATAATCGACAAGGGAATATGGATGGCCTGGCCTTCCTGAACCACAACGCTCCAACGGCTTGGATCGAACAAGGCGGGGCTGACTTCAAATACCGCGACATCCGAGATGCTCACCAGAGGATTGATTTTGTCCGGGCCCACCGTATCCAGATCGTGTGCGTAGCGATAGTCCTGTGTCGCTCGCTGATTGGGTGCTAGTTTTTGGCCCGACGCATCTGCCAGAAACAGGCGTGGTCGATGGATCTGCGGGTTCAGGGGGCGTGGGCTGGTGTTGGTATAGCGGTAGCGCAAAACAATAAACAGATTATTCTGACGCGCCGGTGTAGCCAGATTCCCGGCGTCCAACTGAGTCTGGCTGTGCCATTGCTCCAAGTAGATATGCAGGCGTGCACCTTGATACTCGGGTGTGAGCAAGCTTGCCCCCTTGTTCAAAATAGGGGCCGCAGGCGGGATAGGGGGGATGCTGGGAAGGATGCCAGGCTGCGTTTGGGTAGACAGAACCCTGTCGTTTTGACTGTAGGCGGTGGCAGAGCACAGGGCTAGAAGGGCGCACAGCCAAAAACGGGGCGAAGTAACAAGCATGGGTGTGAACAAGAGGGGCAATCAGTGTGGGTAAGGATGACAGGCGGGATTAAAGGGCAGGCAAAAAATAAACGGCTCATGAGCCGTTTTTCTTAACCACTTTTTTCAGATCGTCCAGCTCTTTGCGCAGGGCGACCACTTCGTCACTGAGTAAACCGATGACAGCCATTTGACTTTGGTACATCTCTACCAAGGGGTGGTAACTGATACCACGACTGGTCAGTTCTCGACAAAGCGCGCTAAGACCGGTTCCAGCGCGCTTGGTTAAGGTAGCCATCTTCCTGTGATCCATAAGCCTGCATCCTGATCAGTAGTTGTTCGATGTTTACATCTGTTAACCATACCAAAAAACGATGACAATAGTCGTTTTTATTAAAACTTCTTGTATATCTGTGGTTTAGCGACTGAATTAGCCCACTTGGAAGTTGCCTTCCGGATAGCGTATGCGGCTGCGTTTGCGCGTGGCCAAGGAGTAAATCAGGGTCAGCGGGCCGAGTCGACCCGCAAACATCAGCACCATGATCAGGATCTGGCTGGGCATGGAAAGTTTGTGAGTGATGCCGTGGCTCATGCCGGTGGTGCTTAAGGCCGAGGCTGCTTCAAACAGAAGGCTGGTAATGGGCATGTCCTCAAACAAGGTCAGTAACAAGACACTGATGAAGTACAGAGCGCCGGTAATCAGAAATAGGGCCAGCGCTTTCTGGACGGTGTCAGGCGCGACGCTGCGGCCCATCAAGACCACTTCTTCACGTTGGCGGATATATGAGCGTACGGCGGCCATTAATACAATCAGCGTTCCGATTTTGATACCACTGGCGGTGCTGAGCGAGCCACCGCCAATGAGCATCAGCACGATCAGCATCAACTGGGTGCTGTCGCGCAGGCTGGCAATATCCATGGTGGTAAAGCCGGCGGTGCGTGTGGCGGCATTTTGCATCCAGGCGGCCAGTGCCTGATCACCCACCCCAAGCATGCCCAGGGTTTTGGGGTTACTAAACTCCAGTGCCCAGAGGCTAAAAAAACCAATCAGGTTCAGAATCAGTGTGCCCAGCAAGATCACTTTGGTATAGGGCAGCAGGGTTTGCCAGCGTTTCTTTTGCCCAACATCGGCCAGCACGGTAAAGCCAATCCCGCCCAGGATAATCAGGCCCGACATGGTCATGACTGAAATAACATCCCCCGAAATCGGGATCAGGGAGTTATGGAACAAGGAAAAACCGGCGTTATTGAAGGCAGTGACGGCATGGAACAGGGCGCGGTACAAGGCCGTGGTCCACGGTAAATCAATGGTCCACCGCAGAAACAAAATGGCAGCGGCGATCAATTCAATCAAGACGGCAATTTTGAATACTTGCAAAGCCGTGCTGCGAATACGAGACACACTGGTTTGATTAAAGGCTTCCAATGCCAGCGCTTGCTGGCTGACACTGATGCGCTTGTGCATGGTGATGGCGGCAATGACGGCAAAGGTCACAAAGCCCATGCCGCCAACTTGCACCAGCAGTGCCAAAACAATCTGCCCAAAGTGCGTTAAGTCCGTGGCAGGATCAATGACCGCCAAACCCGTGACGGTGACCGCCGAGGTCGCCATGAACAAGGCCTGGAAAACGCCCAGACGGTGTTCGGCCGCTTGTGGCAGGCTAAGCAAAATAGCGCCCAGGATAATCAGGGCCATAAAGCCCAGAGCCAGTACCAGCGGCGGGCTGGCGCTGAGAGTGCGGGTCTGAGGATTGACCTCAAGACGGCGAGTCAGACTATTGGGTAGCCAGTTGCGCATACATCAAACCAGTTTGGGGGCGGCAGTACGAAGAGCTTGCAACTGTCCAAGCAAGATCAGCAGGTCTTTGGCATGCAGGGCAAAATCAGCATTGGGCTGGGTCGTGGTTTGACCACGACGTTTGACCAGCAAAACCTGCACATCGTCCATTTGCTCGCGCAGCACATCTTTGATGGTCTGCCCATTCATATTCTCGCTGGCTGTTACTTCCACAATGTAATCGCCATTACCCAGGGTGATGTAGTCGTTGACCATCGGGTAGCTGAGCATTTGGGCAACCCGTATGCCCATTTCTTCTTCGGGGTGAATAATGCGGTTCACCCCGATTTTGGCCAGAATCAAATGCTGGGCATGAGAAGTCGCTTTGGCCCAGATCGTGGGAACACCAAAACTTTTCAGATGAACCACACAAACCAGGCAGGCTTCAATATCGGCCCCAATTGCAACCAGAACTACGTCATAATTGTCCAGCCCCAGCTCTTCCAGGGCCTGGCGGTCAGTGACATCGGCAATGACGGCACGGCTTAACTGGTCCGCATATTTGTTGACCAATTTGGGGTTTGTGTCCACTCCCAGCACGGAGTGTCCTGTTTTCATGAGTTCCAAGGCGCAGGCCGAACCGAAGCGGCCTAATCCTATGACGGCGAACTGTGCCATAGCTTAGTTGATCCGTTTGATGCTTGAAACAATTTCAAGCCAAATTAAGCGTTGATGGTATAAAGGCATATCTGGTAAAAACCCTTATCGGGTATTCCCTTGGGCGCGTGTCGTTGAAGCCCCAGCGGAAACATCAATAGTGGACAGTGTAAAACAATGGTTAGTTTGTTTGATCCAATAAAATTGGGTGATATTGAACTCCTGAACCGCATCATCATGGCGCCCATGACACGCGCGCGCGCCTCGGAGGGCCGTATGCCCAATGATTTGATGCGTATGTACTATTGTCAGCGAGCTAGTGCGGGGCTGATTGTAGCCGAAGCGACCTCGGTATCGCCGCAGGGCGTGGGCTATGCCCACACGCCGGGCATCTGGAGTCGTGCTCAGGTCGATGCATGGCGCACGATTACAGAGGCGGTACATGCCAAGGGTGGTCGAATTGTTCTGCAATTATGGCATGTGGGGCGTGTCTCTGATCCAGAGTTTCTAAATGGTCAAATACCGGTTGCGCCCAGCGCGATTGCCTGCGAGGGTATGGTCAGCCACTTAAGTCCTGAGCGTCCTTTTGTGGTGCCTCGCGCTTTGCGTAGCGAAGAAATCGCCGACATCGTGGATGATTTTTCCGTTGCTGCACAGAACGCGCTCAGTGCCGGTTTCGATGGGGTTGAGATACATGGTGCCAATGGCTATCTGATCGATCAGTTCCTGCACGACGGCTCTAACACCCGTACGGACGCTTACGGTGGTTCTATTGAAAACCGGGCGCGCTTTCTGTTGGAAGTTGTGGATGCCTGTGTGGCCATTTGGGGGGCCGGTCGAGTCGGTGTGCATTTATCCCCGCGCGGTGGTTTGCACGGCATGAAGGATTCTGATCCAGCCCGTTTGTTCTCTTATGTGGCGTGTGAGCTGGATCGACGTGATATTGCCTTCTTGTTTCTGCGTGAAAGCCCGGCTTCGGACAGCTTATTGCCCATGATCAAATGTCAGTTTGGCGGCGCGATCATCGCCAACGAACATTTTGATTTGCCCACTGCACAGACCACTTTATCCAAAGGCATGGCAGATGCCGTGTCGTTCGGTAAGGCTTTTTTGTCTAACCCGGACTTGCCCTTGCGTTTGCAGTTGCGCGCTCCCTTGAATGGCTGGGACCCGGGCTCTTTCTATACCCAGGGGCCCAAAGGTTATACGGATTATCCGTTTTTGAAATCCAGCCCTGAATGGGATCAGCCTGTCGATGAGGATTTGCAGACACATTAAGCCTGTCTGCGAGGACATCGCCGGAAATAAAAAAGCCCGTATCAAACGGGCTTTTTTAGTGCGTTTCTTTTCAATCCGATAGCCATTTGGGAACCAGCTACCGTCTTTGAATGGCTGAGTGCTTTACGTGAAGAAAGCTCGTGGCGGCCCATTCATGCCAAGCCGTATTGCCCTTGGCGTTTAGCTGCCGCGTACTACCCGAAATGTGGCTGCTGCTTTAACCAGCAAGCGTTGCTTTTCATCGTACCCGCCCCCTTCGCAGTAAGCGGTATCGCCTTCCAGATACAGGCATTGGGCCTTGAACCAGACATCGCCCCGCGCTGGTAATAGAAACTGCGAGTTCATGTCTATGGTGGCCATGCCCGAGCCAGGGCGTTGAGCCCGTGCTGCGGCGCTAAGGGTGAAGTCCAGAATCGCCATCAACGTCCCCCCGTGCACATCAGCACGGGAGTTGGCATTACAGGCTTGCCAGGGCAGGAAGGTGATCACCTCCTGCTCGGTGCTGCTGACCGTTTGCAGGCCCAGGTGCTGCATGAGAGGGATGTGAGTGCCGAAAAAATCCTGTTTGGGCTGCGCCCGTTCGGCCTGCCAATGCTTCATGGGTTCAGTTTTTGCTTCACTTGAGCGGAAACCTGGGACATATCAGCACGGCCTGCCAGCTTGGCTTTGACCAAACCCATGACCTTGCCCATCAGTGCGGGACCTTGGGCGCCTTCGGACTGGGCCTGGGTAATGGCGTCGGCAATGACAGCATCAACTTCAGCACTGTCGGCTTGCTGAGGCAGGTATTCTTGCAGAATCAGCAATTCGGATTTTTCTTTCTCGGCGCTTTCGGTACGACCTGCAGACTCAAAAGCCTGAATGGATTCGCGGCGCTGTTTCACCTGCTTTTCAATGATGCTGGTTACTTCGGTATCGCCCAGCTCGGTACGTTCGTCCACTTCGCGTTGTTTGATCGCGGCTTGCAGAAAACGCAAGGTCTCCAGACGTCCGCTATCGCGAGCGCGCATCGCCGTTTTGATATCTTCAGCTAAACGGGTTTTGAGTGTTTGACTCATGGTGGTTCCTGGTTGAACGGGCAAAGCCATAGTTTAACGCAGGGTGAGGTGGGGAAAAATCCGATTATTGAAAATCTCGACTGCGTGCAAGCAGATGACCAATCAGATGATTCATGGATACCAAACGGCGGGCAATCAAATGGCAAACGCTGCCATCGCGCTGCCAGATACCATAGACCCCCAGCAGACGAGATTGAAGCAAGGCCTGGGATTGCTCCTGGGCCAGTTCTTCGCGCACGATGACATTGACACTGCCGGTTTCATCTTCCAGCGTCACAAACACGGTGCCTTTCGCGGTGCCGGGGCGTTGACGAGTGGTGACCAACCCACAAGCCCGTGCCAGACGCCGATCCGGGCAGGTTTGATTAAGCTGTTCTGCCGTTGAGAATCGCAAGGGGGCCAACTGTGTGCGTAGCAGGGACAAAGGGTGGTGGTTCAGGCTCAAGCCCACGGCTTGATAGTCGCTTAATACCTCCAGTCCCGCAGTGGCGCGCGGCAGATCCGGGGTGTGATCCGGCGTTTCAGCATGGCTCAGCAATCCTGCCTGGCTGGGACGTCGGGCATCCCAAACGCTGTGGCGGCGTTGACTATAGGCACTGCGCAAGGCATGGGCCTGGGCCAACGCTTGTTGATCGTGAGCTGACAGAGCCAGCTCCTGGCGCAAGCAGGCCAGATTCAGCAGACGTTCCGGGTGGCTTTGCCGGTAACTGACGATGGCATGCGCCCCTTGTTCGCTCAAACCCTTGACCATGTGCAAGCCCAGACGTACCTGGCGTGGGCTGCCAGGCTTGGAGCAGACATGGCTGTCGTACAGGCTGTATTGCACATCAATGGGCAAGACCTGTACGCCATGACGACGCGCGTCCTGGACTAACTGGCTGGGGCCGTAAAAGCCCATGGGTTGGGAGTTCAGCAAGGCAGCCAGAAAGTGATCCGGGTAACGTGCTTTCAGATAGGCGCTGAACCAGGCCAGTTTGGCGAAGCTGGCCGAGTGGCTTTCCGGAAAGCCGTATTCCCCAAAACCGCTGATCTGGTCGAACAGGCGCTGGGAAAATTCGGGATCATAGCCTTTGGCGGCCATGCCATCGAGCAGCTCCTGCTCAAAAGGCCCCAGGCCACCACGACGAGGCCAGGCGGCCATGGCTCGTCGCAAAGCATCGGCCTTATCTGCCGAGAAACCTGCCGCCTCCATGGCCAGCTCCATAGCCTGTTCCTGAAAAATAGGTACGCCCAAGGTACGTGCCAGCACATGGCGAATTTCGGGGGCGGGGTAGTCGACTTTGCGGTGGTCGCGGCGACGCTCCAGATAAGGATGCACCATGCCACCCTGAATGGGGCCGGGGCGCACAATGGCCACTTGCACGACCAAGTCGTAAAAACACGTGGGCCGCAGACGCGGCAACATGCTCATCTGGGCGCGGGACTCGATCTGGAACACGCCGATGGTGTCGGCCCGTCGTATCATGCGAAAGGTTTTGGCGCTTTGCAAAGGAATGTCCTGCAAGTGGAACGGTTTGCCTTTTTGTTGGCTGATACTGTCCAGGCAACGGCGCAAGGCGCTCAACATGCCCAAAGCCAGGATGTCGACTTTCAGCAAGCCCAGCACATCCAGATCGTCCTTGTCCCATTGCACAACGCTGCGCCCCGGCATGGCTGCGTTTTGAATCGGCACCAGCCTGTGCAAGGGCGTTTGTGAAATCACAAACCCGCCTGGATGCTGGGACAGATGACGCGGAAAGCCCATGAGCTGGCGGGTCAAGGACAGCCATTGATGTGCTTGTTCGGGTGGGCATTGAGGAAAGCGCGCAAAGACCTCATCCTGAATGCGGGTGTCGTTAAGCCAGGCGCGGTCACATTGAATCAAGGCCTCGACCAGGGGTTGAGGAATGCTCAGTGCCTTGCCGGTATCGCGCAAGGCACTACGGCGTCTATAGGTGGTGATGACTGCGGTTAAGGCGGCCCGTTGTCGGCCATATTTGCGGTAAATGTACTGAATGACTTCTTCGCGGCGCTGGTGCTCGAAGTCCACATCAATATCGGGCGGTTCCGCTCGCGCCCGGCTAATGAAGCGAGCAAATAAGGTGTGGCTGCTGGCAGGGTCGACTTCGGTAATGCCCAGGCAATAGCATACGGCCGAGTTGGCGGCCGAGCCTCGGCCCTGGCACAAGATTCCCTGGCTGCGCGCATAGCTGACGATGTCGTGTAAGGTCAGAAAGTAGGACTCGTAGCCCAGGTCTGCAATCAGGCTCAGCTCTTGCTCCAGACGCATGCGCAAATGGTCGCTGATCCCTTTGGGATAGCGTCTTTGGACACCACGCTCGGTTTCCTGTCGCAGATATTCAATGCCACTGAGGCCAGGAGGCACAATCTCGACCGGGTACTCGTACTTGATTTCGCTTAAACAGAACTGACACAGCGCCTGGATGTGATCGGTGGTCTCACGCAGTTCGGCGGGGTAGAGATTGGCCAGTTGGAAGCGACTGCGTAAATGATGCTCGGCATTACCGGCCAAGGACCAACCGCATTCCTGCACGGGCGTTTTCAGGCGTATGGCAGCCAAGGTATCGTGCAATGGTTGGCGAGAGCGCACATGCATATGAACGCCTCCCAAAGCGGCACAAGGTACGCCAGACTCCTGCGCTGCCAGCCTGACGGCACGTAAGTGCTGCATGTCCTGATCGCGTCTATGCAGACTGATGCCTAAAAACAGGCGGCCTGCAAACAGCTCCAACAGCCGCTGTGTGTGAAGGTGGATGTGCTCGCTATCCAAGCCATAAGCGGGTTTGTAAATGACCAGACAGTCCGGCAAAACGTGTTGTTGTGAGCCTTGACGGGCTTGCTGCAAAAAAGACCAGTCAATCGAGGCTTGCTGTTTTAAGTCCAGAGACTGGTGCACGTGTGAGATGAATTGGCAGAGATTGCCATAGCCCTCTTTGTTGCGCGGCAAAATCAGCAGCTCATGGGCCTGAGTAGCGTCGCCAGTTATGTTTGTGGAATGGGTGTTTGGTGGGTTTGCCGGTTCCCATACGCCTGTAAAGCAGAATCGGCTTCCCACCAGCAGGCGAATTTCCGGATGCAGCTTGGCCTGCGCATAGGCGCGTACCACACCGGCCATGGAGGCGTAATCGCATAAGGCCAGCGCCTTGTAACCTAGCTCGGCGGCTCGGCTGACCAGCTCTTCGGGGTGGGACGCACCATTCAGAAAGCTGTAGTTGGACAGGCAGTCCAGCTCTGAGTACAGCAGGTCTATATGGGATTTCATCCAAAGACTCCGTGCAGGTACCAGGCATGTTCCTGGCTCAAGTCCCGATAAACCCAATACAAGCGTCCTTGCGGACACAAGGCGATAAAGTAGTCCCGTTGCTGATGTCCGGAGCCGCTCCACCAGCCTGTCTGTACCCGTTCCGGGCCTTGAACCAGGCGTAGGCGCTGATTATCCAGAAGCGGGGATTGCTGATCGTGTTGTAAAGGCTGAGCCGGGTCCAGCATCCAGCAAGGACGTTGCAAAGTTGGATGACTGGTCTTGGGGGGCTGACTGCTGGACAAGGACAGCCATTGATTCGCTTGTTCAGGCAAATAGCTGGCTTGGGCGGCAGGCATCAAAATCTGTTCAGCCCCCAACCTGGCTTGTAAACGCTCCAGAAGTTGCTGGTCTTGCTCTTGCCAATGGCGTGCATCGGGAAACAAGCCGCTGGCATGAGTTTGGCGAGGATGCAGTTGTTGAGCCTGCAGCACCAGGCTTTGCACAGCCGCCTGCAATTGCAGTGGCTGGAACTGTTCTTGCCATACTGGCAGAAAGTCCTGGCTGCGCCAGCAGGAGCGGGCCATCTGTAATTCTAGGCGGGTGGCGGTGGGGTAGTCCTTGTATCGTTCCGTATGCAGTACCAGTTCCAGACGTCCGCAGGCCAGTTGATATTGATTTAGCCAGGCCTCCAGTTGGATCAACAGGCGGTTTAACGCCCGCAAGATGGTGGGTTTGTGATTGGACGGGGCATCCATCTCCTGTTTGCGTGTAAATTGCGGGGCCGTATGCACCCATTCCAAGGCCCAGCTTTGTGTGCCATAGGCTTGGTCCAATTGCAAAAGTAGGGCGCGCAACCCACGCTGGGACAGGCCATCACGGGGAAGTTGATGTAACTGGCCCAGGGTATGGCAGCCCAGACTATGCAGCCACTGCAACTGGTCAGCGGGTGGGGCCAGCAAGTGGATAGGAAGCGGGTTCAAGCAGGCTGGTAAACGGCGGACGCAACGGCGCTGCTTGTGGTTGGACAAAGCCAGCAAGCAGGCGGCGCGGGCAGTCGGCGCCAGGGCCAGACAGGGCTGGGGGACAAGAGGGGACAAATCAGCCCGAACCTGTTGATACAGACGGCGTAAGCCACCAAACAGCCGGATGCTGGCACGGATATTCAGTACCCATAAATGGGTTTGAACCTGTGCCAGTTGAGGGCTGTAGCGCAGCAAAACCGCTTGGATACCGTCCTGCTGCTCGGGATTGGCCTCAGGCGTAAGCAGGCTCTGGGGCAGTCGCAGGCATAGGTACATGAGACGGAATGGCCGTTGGCGGCATCAAGATGTGGTGGGGCGCTAAGGCAATGCTGTCCTTGCAAGGTGGGCCCCGACGTTTGCGAATATGGACATCCAACCAAGGCTGTCCTTGTTGGTCTTGTCGGGTCTGAAGATCCAGACGTAAAAGGGCTGGGCTGTTGGCCTGACTGTGTGCCGGACGCAAACAAAAAAACAGGCTGTCGCTTTGGTTGGCTAAGAGTTGCAACTGGCGCAAGGAGGCGAAAGGCACGTGAGCAGGCAACCAACTTAATACGGCAGCGCAATGGCCGTGACGTAAGGCCTGGGCGCTGGCCCACAAGGTGTCGTTCAGGTGTTGGCTGCGTATCCAGATCAAGCGGGCGGCTAACGCGTTTTCTGATGTAGCGCTTTGTCCCGTCGTGGCAGAGGTGCCGCGCCATCGTTGTTGCATGGGCTGATAGGGCGGCGCAACTAAAATACGCAATCGTTCTGCAGGCAGGGTGTTCAAGGCTGGCAGTAATAAGGATAAGGCACTGCTGTCCTGTGGTGCTTGCAGCTCGATCAGGCTGCCGATAGGCCAGCCTCCTCCTGGTAATTCAGCATCCAGAGCGTCAAAGCCGCTGGACAGGCAAGAACCTGCGGCATGCGCATAATGCTTGCCCGTCCACAGGGAGGGATGGAGGTCTAAAAGGGAACGAAGTGCGCTTGCCATAGGTGTGCTCCTGATTGCTGTATAAATATACAGTAAATTTGTTTGTCAGCAAACCAGGAGTCGGTTTCAAGGCAGAACTTTTATATACTGTGACCTTCTGTTTGACTCTCTCGCATGAACGCTTCCCTTCTCTCCCGCCCAGGCCGTTGCGCACAGTGCCAGCGGCCATTGGCTCGCTGCTTGTGTCCCTTGATTCCCTCGCTAGAAGCGGCGTGCCCGGTTCTGATTTTGCAGCATCCGTCCGAAGCGCGGCATGCGCTCAATACCGCACGTCTGGCGTATTTGGGATTGAAAGGGACAGAGTTATGGGTGGGGGAGCAGTTTGAAGAGCTGGGGGCGCGTCTGGCACAGGCGCATCGCCCTGTCTTGCTGTTTCCGGGGCCGCAAGCCAAGGTAGCGGGTTCAACAGGCCCAGAAGAAAAACCGGATTTGATCGTGGTGCCCGATGGCACCTGGCGCAAGGCGCGCTTGATTTTGCATCGTAATCCGGTCTTGCAAACCCTGCCGTATTGGATGCTGCCTGACGGGGAAGCGTCACGCTACAGGCTGCGTAAAGCGCCCGACCCTCAGGCCGTGTCTACCTTGGAAGCGATTGTCCGGTTGATGCAGATTATGGAGCCAGAGCGAGATTTCAGGCCTTTGTTACGGCCTTTCGAGCAGTTGATCGAAGAGCAGATCCAGGCCATGGGCCTGGATACCTATCAGCGTAACTATCCTACTTCCAGATGAAGTTCAGCTCACGGGACTGACCGTCCACAATGCTGGCCTGGCGCTCCTGGGTTTGACCCTGGTACGTGGCAAACACCTTGTAATTGCCGGGCGCAAGGCGAATCAGGCAGTAGGGGCCATCGATCAGACTGTTCAGTACAGTTTGGTCGCCGCTGTTGCGGATGACCAGTTGCACGTCGGAAATATAGCCGACGCGCTCGCCCTGATGCGCCGAGAAGTTGACGGATAAGGGGAAGGTGCCGCGCACCATGCGGAATAACTGGGCTTCATCGCTGCCTATTCCGCCGCTAATGTATTCGGTTGATCCGTAGTACTGGCTGGGCGGCAGTTCCTGGGAATGCGCGATGGGACTGCTCAATAAGGCCAGCGACATGGCAATGCCGATCAAAGAAAGACGAGGACTCATGAGATTTCCTTGCTTGAAGTGGGAAGACTAAGCGGGCCATTAGTGGCTCTGTTGCTGTTATGAGAGGGGGCAGGCTGGCTGTCAGGATGAAAGCTGGGCCATAAAAAAGGCCAGTCATGCTGACGGATGGGTTCAGCGAGCGAATTGAAACTGCGTTCACGTAGCATCCCGTGCCCATGCTGATGAATAGTAATGACGGTGGTGCAGCGGGTGCCGTAATCGGGGCTGACAATAAACGGGCTGCTTAACAAGCGTTCGTGCTCAAGGCTCAGACCGGTTTGGGGCAAGTCACTGTCGGCGGCCACTTCTTGATTGCGCAAGCCCTGGAACAAACCTTCTACCGCTTGCGGCGAGCCATCAAAATGCTGCGCCTGCAGAGTTTCTTTCAGGAACAGGCTTTTGGGCCAAGGCGTATTGAGCCAGGCATTGCTTAGAATATGCACGCCCGGTTCCAGCCGATGCGGACGGCCGCTGGGGTGGCGATTGCTGTAATAGCCCAGACGTAACGGTTGTTGTGTGTCAGGCCACTCCAGAACAAAGAGATTGAAGCCTGCGTAGTCAGCCCCTTCCCGGGCTAACTGTTCCAGATACTCGGCGGGACTGCGCTCATCGACCAGGAACTGAGGAATCAGCTCGCCGCGCGAACGGTGCTTGCGGTTTTTGCTGCCCGGTGCTTCGCGGTAATTGGTTAGCAGGGCCAGACGTCCACGGCTTTGCGTCAGGCCCAGCCAAGTACCTCCGGCTTGCAGGTCTCGACCCGCCAGAATCTGGGACTCGTTTTGCCAGGGCTGAGCCGGCTGGCTGGGGCGAGCATGATATTCGTCACGATTGGTGGCAATAATCAGCGGCCAATCCGCATTCACTCCGACGGCGATATAAGCGATGCACATGTGCCGATTGTAGGATGGCTATGCAGGCTTTGGTAGCCAAAGTACCGCCAAGTTTCGCTTTTCTTCTCGGTATTTGAAAGGCCCGTCAAGAGGGTGCGTAGTCTTGTGCCAGGCGCACGACGGTGACACCGGGGCGTAGCTGGCGTAGTGACGGCATGACCAGCGTGCAATGATCGTAAGGCGTCAGCAAGGGCTGGCCATCTGTTTGCCCAATCTGGGTGCCAGCTTTGGCCAAGGTTTCCAGGCCTTGCCAGTTTTGGCTGAAACTGACGTTCATGGAAGGGGCGACAACGGCATGGGTAACTTGCAAAATGCGCTGCTGATCGGGCGAGGCTCGACGCCAGTCCGCAGGCAAATCCTCTTCTTGCACAATCTCGGAGGCGATCAGAAAGCGGGCAATCAGGTCCAATGCGATAGCAGGTGTATCTGGATCACCATGAAAGCCACATTCCAATAATAAGGAGCGGGTCTCATCGGCATTCGGGTCAGAAAAACGGCCGTAATCGCGCATGCGTACGCCGTCCTTGTGGCCCGTATCCACAATGACATGCTCGGGGGCGCTCAGGGTTTGCGCCAGCTCGATATTGCGCGCCAAGGTGCCGGTCAATAACAAGGGGGCACTGGGTTCATGCATGGAGTGCAGATCCAGCAACCAGTCGGCTTGTTCCAGCCAAGGCAAGATGGCCCGTGCGCGTCGTTGTTCGTGTGTCTGTGTTTGCGACAGCTTTTGATCGCTCCAAACGCGGTTCATGTCTTCGTCCACGTAGCGGCTGGCGTCGTGCTGCGCAGGGTCAAAGCGATCAAAGGCGTCCAGATTGCAAAAGGCCAGAATCAGTTTGCCGCGACGTGGCTGCATGCCGCTGGCCAGCACGGCTTTCAAGGCCCAGGCGCCGCACAGCTCGTTGCCATGGATCAGGGCGCTGATCATGACGGTACGGCCTGCCTTGCCTGAATCCAGACACCACAGGCCAGGAACACCGGTATTGCCCTGACGCTCTTTTTGAATGTCAGGCAAAGAAAGAGAAAATTGCATGGTGAAGACTCCAGCGCCCCGGCTGTCAGCCAGGGCGCATGTGTTTTATTCGGCCTGCAGTTTGGCCAACTCGACCAGACGGGCGTATTTGTCGACCTCTTTGGCCTGAAACTCGGCCGCGTTCATGCCGGGGGCGTAGAGCGTGGCTCCATTTGACTGCATCTTCTCTTGCAAGGTGGGCGATTGCAGACTGCTGTCCAGGGCTTGACGCAAGGTGCTGGTGACGGACTCGGGCAAATCCTTGGGGCCATACAAGCCAAACCAGACGTTGATATCGACCTTTTCAAAGCCGGGGGTATCGGCCAGCGGCGGGATTTCCGGGGCGGCTGGAGAAGCCTTGGTTTCGGTAATGCCCAAAGGCACAATGGCACCGGCGCGAGCTTGTTGTAAACCTGATGACAGTACAAGGTAAGCCGTATCCAATTGCCCGCTCATCAAATCCGATACCAGAGGAGGTACGCCGCGATAGGGCACGTGCATGGCGGTGGTGCCGGTCGAAGCGTTCACCATTTCACCGGCCAGGTGCAAGGTCGTACCGACGCCCGAGGAGCCAAAACTGAAGGCTTCCGGTTCGGCAGCGCGCAGCTTTTGGGCATAATCTGCGGCAGAATGAATGCCGGATTTTGTGGAGGCAGCCAGCAACAAGGGTTGGGACGCAATCATGCCAATAGGCGTGAAATCTTGTTGTCCGTTGTAACGTACGGCTTTATTGATCATGCCCGCAATGATCATCTCGTTGGTGGAACCGAGCAGCAAGGTATAGCCGTCGGCAGCGGCCCGTTGTACGCGCTGGGCACCAATGGTGCCGCCGGCACCGCCCGCATTTTCCACGACGACACTTTGACCCAGGCGGCTGCTGAGTTCTTCAGCCAGCAGGCGCGCGGTCAAGTCCACACTGCCGCCAGCGGGGTAGCCCACGACCAGAGTCAGGGGGCGCGCAGGATAAGTGTCGGCATGGCTGACCGAGGCTTGCAGCAGGCTGCAGGCGCCCAGAATGCCAAGAACCAAGCTGCGCTTGGAAAAGGAAAAAGACATGATGTGCTCCCCGTTCGATGGATAGGTTTCCGAGCAGCGGCCAGGGCGGCGCTGCGGGCCTGTATATCCTTAGTTATGAACGGCTATTGTGTTCGTTGCTGTCATTTGTGATGTGCTATTAAGGCACATGACCGTGCTTTTTCGATTAGCCGAACGATCAACGACCCTGCTGGGTAAAAGCCCAGACAGACTCGGCCAGCGCCGAGAGCGGAGCCCGGGAGCGGTACAGGCGTACCTCAAAGGCAATTTCATCGCCTTTGCCACCCAATTGCACCAAGGTGCCGCGACGACATTCATTGGCAATCATGGACAAGGGCAACCAGGCGACCCCCATGCCTTTGAGCACCGAACCCATTGCGGTATCCAGCGAGTCGCAACGTACCGTGCTGACCAAGGGGTAGGCAAAATGATGCAGCTTGTCACCCAGAATACGGGCCATGGCCAAGCCGCCCGAATACGAGATCAACGGGATGCTGCGCCCGCTATCGGCATTGAGGTCATACAAAGGCATGCCGTTTTTGCGTCGCTGACAGGTGGGCACGAGCTTGTCAGTGGCAATGGTCATGTAGGTCACTTGCTCGGCCAGTAGCTCAATCGATAAGGCCGGGTGTTCATAACAACACAGGAAGTCTGTTTTGCCTTGGGCGAGCAGCTTGGCCATATCGGCCATCATGCCGGTGCTGATGTCGATGGGCACATGGGCCGACAAAGGCGCATGGCTACCTTTTTGCAGGCGGCTGACCCAGTCGGTGACCAGGGTACGCGCCAGGCTGCGGCCAGTGGCAATTCGTAAACTGCCATGCCCGGCCTGATCCGACGCCTGCAATTGCCGACGGACACGGTTTAATTGTTCCAACACTTGGTTGGCGGTGTTGTAGAACACCTGTCCTTCCGGTGTCAGCGTAACGGGCAAGCTGCTGCGCTCGACCAAAGGCGTTCCTACCCATGCTTCCAAGGCCCGAATGCGGCGCCCAAATGCCGGATGCGTGACGTGGCGTTGTTCTGCCGCTCGAACAAAACTGCCCGCACGAGCCAGGGTCACGAAGTCTTCAAGCAGTTTGAGTTGGGACACGAAGAGCCGTCTTAAAGCATGGCCAGTCCGTTGGACTTTTCAACCAGATTGCGGATCCGTACGGCGTCACCAATACGCGAGTAACGACCCGTGGAATTCAGCAGCACAATAGCCACTTCACGATCTTCGATCTTGGTCAGCATGACCAGACATTCCCCCGCTTCGTTGATGAAGCCGGTTTTGGAAACTTGAATATCCCAGTTGGCGTTCTTCACCAAACGATTGGTGTTGTTGAATACCAGTTGGCGGCCGCGCACAGGCTGGACGGAATACTGATCGTTCGTGGTGTACTGCTGGATACGGTCATGTTGACTGGTGGCGGTCAGTAATTTGACCAGGTCACGCGGGCTGGCCACGTTGTCGCTGGACAAGCCGGTAGGTTCCACAAAACGTGTGTTGCGCATACCCAAAGCACGTGCCTTGTCATTCATGGCGCGCACAAAAGCAGGCAGACCGCCAGGGTAGCTGCGGCCCAAGGCATGGGCAGCCCGGTTTTCCGAGGACATTAATGCCAAGTGCATCATGTCAGCCCGGTTCAGTTTGGAGCCAACGCGAAGACGCGAGCTGGAGTGTTTGACGCGGTCCACATCTTCGTCGATGATCTCCAGCATTTCATCCATAGGCAGACCGGATTCAGCCACGACCAGGGCCGTCATCAGCTTGGTAATGGACGCAATGGGCCGAACAGCGTCGCTGTTTTTTTGATACAGCACGGTGGACGACTCCAGATCTTGTACAAAGGCAATCTCCGAACGCAGGGCGGCGTGCTGGATGAGAGCGTCGTGTTTGAGGGCATTGAGCGCACGGCGGCTATCATTTTCGCTATAGCTGATGGGTTGCAGGTTTTTTTCAAAAACCAGATGCGGTACGTTGTAGCTGATGGCCGTGCTGGCGTCATTCAATGCGGATGGTTCGGCCAGCGCCAGCGTCTGCGCGACAGACAACATCGAAAATGGCGCTAACAATAAAGCGCATAATGCAGGTCGAATGAGTTTTTTTGTTCTGGTTTGAGGCATTTTTCAGTTCCCGGTAGGCGAGAAACAGAAGGGCGGATAGAATTTGTGCGTTTATGCTACCAGAAAAAATCCTCTTTATATTAGTATCTTACGACCCAAAGTTAAAAAAAATTTAAGATGTCTGTGCGGTATCATTAAGAAACTTATTTTCATCTGTATAAAAACACAGTCTATGTTTTTTCTGAAAGTCCAAAATAATAAAAAACCTGTTTTTATAAACAGTTTTTTAAATCGATTCCTGCTTTCTATGGCCCTGCTTTCATTGCCGCTGGCCAGTCATGCTGCTTCCTTGGCCTGGGACGGGGAACAGCTTAGCAATGCCATCACCACCAGCTCGCCCAGCACCCAGCAAAACTTCCTGCCTGCAGAGGCGGTGCGAGCACAGGCTTCAAGCATAGGCAAGGTGGAAGTCAGTTATCACCACAATGGGCGCGCCATTCTGAAAAGCCGTTTGTGTTTGCAAGGTGGCTCCTGTGTGGACATGAACGGTTCGGTATTAAGTACCAGGGCATTTGCCGGTCAGGATGCGCGTCTTGGCTTTGTGCTGGTGCATGAGGTCTGGAGCTGGGCGGGCAGTACCGAGGCGGTTCGAGTGCGGGCATCGATTCGGGTGAATTACCAGCGTTAGCTTTACGCGCCCGCGCCGCTTCCTAATAAACGATTTAATTTCATTTGGGTTTGATCTATCTCAAGGTGCTAGCCTAAAGAAACCCGCTGTACTGCCGATATGTAGTTCTGATGCCCATCGGGCCATAACCAGGACTTGTGCATGAACCCCTCTACTCTGATCGGCATCGTAGCCAGCGTGCTGCTGTTTGCCGTGATCTTGTTTTTTACGGCAGAAAACCCCGCCTTGTTTGTGGACCTGCCCAGCTTAGCTGTTGTGCTGGTAGGTACGTTGGCGGCGACGTTTATCAGCTACCCGTTAAGCGAAGTTGTCCGTATTTTTGGCCTGATCGGGACGGTGCTGCGTAACGAACGCCTGTACACCCAACAGGATATGGATGAGCTGATCAATATTTCCCGTTTGTGGATGATGGGTGATATTCGTGCCGTTGAAGAGGCGCTGGAAAAAGTAGCCAACCCGTTTTTGAAAACCGGTGTTCAACTGGTCATTGACCGAGCTCCCCAAGAAGATATTGAAGATCTTTTGCAATGGCGCATCAGCCGTTTGCGTGCCCGTGAGCATGCAGAAGCGCAACTCTTCCGTTTGATGGCCAGCTTCGCGCCTGCTTTCGGCATGGTCGGTACGCTGATTGGTCTGGTTAATTTGATGTTCTTGCTGGGCGATGGCGACATTACCTCTATTGGTCAGCAAATGGCGCTGGCCTTGATGACCACGTTTTACGGTGTGCTGCTCTCCAATCTGGTGTTCAAGCCTGTGGCCGTGAAGCTGGAGCGCCGTACCGAGCAGCGCGTGGTTTTGATGAATATGATCATGCAAGGGGTATCCATGATGAGCCAGCGCCGTGGCCCGGCCTTGATGCGCGAAACACTCAATTCCTTCATGGCCCAGTATCAGGACGAGATCAATGACCGGGGTGGCCGCGACGATGACGCGGACCCGGCTCCGGAGCGAGGTTGATCCCATGGGAAACATGGAGCAGGACCTGACCCTGGGTGAACTGGCTGACCGTCAGAAAACCTTGCAAAAAGAGCTGGAACAAGCCCGGGGAGCCAAGATCGAACAGCAACTGGCCAGCAATCTGGGCAGCCGCCGTCGCAGCCGCCCCTGGAATGATCCGGGGCTGGCCGTACCCGAGGAGGAAGAGGCCTGGCTGACCACCTATCTGGATATGATGACCTTGTTGCTGGTCTTGATGATTGTGATGCTGTCCTTTGCAGGCAAGCGGGTACAAACGGCGGCGCAGGGGCAAGGGCAGGGAGGTGCGACGGTCGTTGCACAAGCGGGCAAAGACGGAGCCGGTTTGTTGCCCGCAGGCGCGGGCCTGTTTCCCGAGTCCGGCCTGGGTGAGGGGCAAGGCAAAGGCAATCACGGTCTGGATCTGGATGGCTTGGGTGACAACATTGATGTGGTCATGAACGATCAGTCTGTGAGCTTCCGTATCAACAGCGAGATTCTGTTCAACTCGGGCGGTGCGGATCTGGGCTTGGAGGGCTTGACGGTGCTACGTCAATTGGCTGAAGTATTGCAAAAATCCACCCACCCGATTGTGATTGAAGGCCATACGGATTCGGTGCCCATTCGTAGCTATCGCTACCCTTCCAACTGGGAGCTGTCCGGTGCACGTGCGGGCAGTGTAGTGCGTTACATGGAAGCCAATGGCATTGGCAGCCAGCGCTTGAGCGCGGTCGGTTATGCCGATACACGCCCCTTGGGGGACAATGCGACACAGCAAGGACGTGCAACGAATCGACGGGTTGAAATCATTGTGCAAACTCCTCAAACACAGCCTGAAAGTCCCGTCCAATAAGCCTTTACAACAAAACCCCGGTTTGCGACTGACAAACCGGGGTTTTTGTTTTGAACTTGAATCCAGTGTGTTCGGATTTAGTCCAGAACGCGTGTGGAGGAGGCCAAGGTGCCCAAATCGAACTTGGGCAGATGGCGACGCAGAGGCATGATTAACACGCTGATCAGCACCGGCACAATGGCGGCCAGCAAGAAGGATTCCAGCAAGTAATCCATCGGGCCATTGGGGCGTGGGAACACGGCCAGACCGGCCACCAGGCCGCCCAGGGTGCTGAGGGTGGCGGTAAAGCCATCGTAGCGGCGGCTATACAAACCAAAGAACACGGGGAAAGCGGCTGCCGAACATAGCAAGTCTGCCAGCAGGAACAGGTACAGCACACTGAAACCTTGCGAGGACGCGTACAGCACAGGGATGGAGCAAACCCAGATCAGGGACCGCGCCAGACTCATCATTTGAGCGGTATTGCGATGGGGCATGATCCGGCCCAGATCCACCGCAATCAGGCTGGAAACAGCACTGATGGCGGTATCGGCACTGCTCATGACCAAGGACAGGCCCAAAGGAATCAGCAGTACCAGAAACCAGACCGGTACGTGCGGCAAAATAACGTTGAACAAGGCGACGGAGCTGTCACCGGTGGAGCCCAGGCCCACAAAGGCCAGACCAAATAAACCCATCAAAAAGATGAAAGGGGCGACAAACAGGCCACCGAGCAAAAAACCGCGACGCATGGACTGCGTGTCTTTGGCGGCATAGATGCGCTGCCAGTTGCCCTGGTGAAACAGGCCGGTCAGCAAGATGGCCACAAAGAAGGTCAGCCCGGCCTTGATACCGACCGGGTCGCCAAGCTCGATCAGGCGCGGCGCCTCCAGCTTCACGCTGTCAAACAATTGCACCGGACCCCCTACGGCTTGCCAACCAAACATGATGATCAGAAACAGCATGGGCAGGATTACAAGCATCTGTACCTTGTCGGTAAAGATGGACGCGCGCAGTCCGCCATAAGACGTGTAGATCAGCGTGGCCAGCAGCACAATACCGGCGGTGACCCACAGGGGGATAGGGGCGATCAAGGTAATCATCTTGGACATGGCGGTGATTTCAGCCGTCATGGAGATGAACATGTAAAACAACATGATGAGCAGGGTCAGCGCATACATAGGGCGACCGTAGCGGGCAATGACAAACTCGCTCAGGCTGTGGCCGCGTGGCAGCAGTTCGCGCATACGTTTGCCCAGCGGAATCATGGCCAGGCGGGGCGACATGGAACCGAGGGCATAGCCGATGACGGCGCTCAATCCTCCCCAGGTGGCGGCCTGCGCGGGTGAGAACAGGATCCACGCGCCCAGCGAAGAAGCCAATAAAGTCAGAATGGTAGCGACGGAACTTTGACTATTGCGAGCCACCACAAAGTCTTCAAGAGAATTTTTGTAGTGGCGGGCGTATAGCACCCCGGCCAGAGCAAAAGCCGCAGAAAAAACGATCAGCCACAGGAGGGTGGCGGTTTGGTCCAGCATGAGATCTCCCCAAAAACCTGTTTGAACAGGCACAAACCGGCCAAGCTGGCGGGATGCCAGGGCAGGGCGCAGAAAAATGGAGGGATTGAAATGGGGCGTGTGAGCTGATGAATGCACCGCACAGACAAGAGCGGGCAGGCTGCCAGGCCGCGTTTCCTTTCCCTTCGCCGGCATGATCCGGATCAGGTTCTAAGGGTTACCGCTTGAATGCGGAGTCTCAGCCCGTTAAGGACTCCCCCAGGAACAGGTTCAAAGAGTAGGAGAGCTTCTTTCAAATGTCAATGATACGGTCTAGGCCAATTTATGCTATGGTCTGGCTGCGGCACGGGGTGTCCTTCTTGGAAAGGGCTGAGATAAAACCCGTCGAACCTGATCCAGCTCATACTGGCGAAGGGATGTCCGAATCCATAGACCTGCGTCTGAACCGGGCCGACATCCTCGCCGAATTCTTGCAAGGAGTCTCATGTCTGTGGAACACGTCTCGGAACTCTCCCAACAACTTGTTCTGGTCACCGGCGGCGCACGCGGCCTGGGGGCTTGCCTGGTACGTGCGTTTGCGCGTCAGGGCGCGAAAGTTGTCATCAATTACCTGAAAAGTGAAGCAGCCGCTCAGGCGCTGGCGGATGAGTTCCCGCAGCAATGTCTGGCCGTGCAAGCGGACGTGACGGAGGCGGCGGCGGTGCAAGCTTTGTTTGCCAAGGCCCAGGCGCATTTTGGCCAGCCTATCACTACGGTCGTCAATAACGCGTTGCCTGAATTTTCTTTCAACGGCGATGCTCGTCCCCATGCCGATACGCTGACGTGGTCGCAACTGAACCAGCAACTGGAAGGCATTGTGGGCGGTGCCTTGAACACCACACAGGCGGCATTGCCTGGTATGAAGCAAGCGGGCTTTGGTCGCATCATCAATATCGGTACGAACCTGTTCCAGAACCCTGTTGTGCCCTATCACGATTACACGGCCGCCAAGGCGGCGTTGTTGTCCATGACGCGTACCTTGTCGCACGATCTGGGGCCCGATCAGATTACTGTGAACATGATTTCTGGCGGTTTGCTGCGTACAACCGATGCGTCCGCGGCTACGCCCGAGGCCGTGTTTGACTTGATTGCGGCCAGTACACCGTTGCGCCGTGTGACCACGCCTGAGGAGTTCGCCGATGCCGCTTTGTTCTTTGCCGGTCCGTGGGCTCGGGCAGTCACTGGGCAGAATTTGGTGGTGGACGGTGGATTGGTGAAAAACGGATGAGGCAGCTGCACTTCAATTTATTCATTATGGGCTGCGGGCATCACAAAGCAGCCTGGCGTCATCCCGATTCGCAGGTAGAACGCCTCGGCGATGTCCGGTTTTACGAAGAACTGACCCAGATCGCCGAGCGTGGCAAGCTGGACGCCATATTCTTTGCCGATGGCCAATCCAGCGATAACGTGTCTGACGGTCCGCGCTGGTTTTTGGAACCCTTGACCATGATGGCCGCCCTGGCGCGAGCCACCGAGCGTATCGGCCTGATCAGCACCGTTTCCAGCACTTTCTACACGCCTTTTGTGGCAGCGCGCATGTTGTGCTCCCTGGATCATGTGTCCAAGGGGCGAATGGGCTGGAACGTGGTGACATCCATGTTTGATTCGGAAGCACGTAATCACGGCTACGAAGCCATGCCCGACCATGCCTGGCGCTATGCACGGGCTGAAGAGTTTGTTGAGACTTCGCTGAAGCTGTTCGACTCCTGGAGCGACAGTGCCTTGGTGATGGACAGGCAGGGCGATTATGCCAAGGTAGATCAGGTGCGTCAGATCCTGCATAAGGGCGATCACTTCCTGGTCGATGGGCCCTTGACCTTGCCGCGCTCACCACAAGGACAGCCTGTTCTGTTTCAGGCCGGTGCCTCTGAGCAAGGCCGGGATTTGGCCGCGCGCAAAGCTGAAGCGATTTATGCCGTGGCGTATGACTTGCCCTCGGCCCAATCCTATTACCGCGACATCAAACGACGCGTGCGGGAAACGGGGCGGGGCGTGGATGTGCCCGTGATGCCAGGCCTGGTGACCTATGTGGGCTCTACCATGGAAGAGGCGCGTCGCAAACAGCAGGAACTGGATGAGCTCTTGCCCGCCGAGACGTCCTTGCGCCAGTTGGGTATGTTCGTCGGTCAGGATTGCATGGACTGGGAACTGGATGCGCCGGTACCGCCACTGCCTCCTTTGGAGAGCTTCAAGGGCCCCAAAGGGCGTTATGCCACCATGCTGCGCATTGTTGAAATAGAAAAACCAACGGTTCGTCAATTGCTGGGTCGTATTGCTGCCGGTGGTGGTCATTGCACCATGGTCGGAACGCCAGAATCCATTGCTGATCAGATTGAGCAATGGTGGCGCAATGAAGGCGCGGATGGTTTTAACCTGATGCCGCCTTCCTTGCCCAATGGTATTCGAGACTTTGTTGAGCAGGTGATACCTGTTCTGCAAAAACGCGGCCTGTTCCGCCATGAGTATGAGCACAGCACTTTGCGTGGACACCTGGGGCTGGAGCGTCCTGCAGCCTGACCTTGGGATGAGAAAAAAGCGGGCATTTCCATCGCTGGATTTGTCCGCTTTTTCCCTAGGGGGAAGGGGCTACGAAGTTCCTGAAGTTTGCTATCCTTAATGCTTTAATTGTCGCCTGCTTAACGAGCAGCGAGCTGTATAGGGATCGCACTATGAAAACCGCCGTTGTCACCGGGGCCTCCTCAGGGTTTGGAGCCGCTCTTGCTCGTAAATTGGTATCTGAAGGGCACACCGTGCTGGGTCTGGCGCGCCGTCAGGACAAGCTGGATGCCCTGGCCGCCGAGCTGGGCGAGCGGTTTGTACCGGTCAGCGTGGATTTGACCGATCGTGCGCGTGCTGAGGCAGTGTTGGCGGATCTGACGGCTCGTTATCCCCATATCGACGTGCTGATCAATAACGCCGGCTTGGCGCTAGGCGTGGACAAGGCGCAAGACGCCAAGATGGATCAGTGGGATACCATGGTGGCTACCAATATCAGCGCGTTGCTGCATATTACGCACGCTTTGCTGCCAGGTATGGTCAAGCAGAACAAGGGCCATATCATCAATCTGGGCTCGACGGCGGGCGAATACGCTTACGCCGGCGGCAATGTGTACGGCGCCACCAAAGCATTTGTGCATCATCTGGGCCTGAATCTGCGTGCCGACCTGTCGGGTACGGCAGTGCGTGTCTCTACTGTAGCTCCTGGCCTGTGTTCCGGCACGGACTTCTCCGCCGTGCGTTTGGGCGATAAAGACAAAGCCGCTGCGCTTTATCAGAACGTGGATGCGCTGACGCCAGAGGATATTGCTAACACCATTACCTGGATCATGAATGCGCCTGCCCATATGAACGTCAACTACATCGAGTTGATGCCTGTGGCGCAAAGTTTTGCCGGCTTAAGTGTGCATCGCCAGGCTTGAGCTTGGCGACCGGGCTTGGGTCTGGCTTGATTAGACTTGGGCTCCGGTCTTACACTGCACACGTCTTCAGGGCGGGGTGAAATTCCCCACCGGCGGTAAGGGATTCGTTCCCCAGCCCGCGAGCGATCTCCCCCTGGGAAAGATCAGCAGATCAGGTGCAAAGCCTGGGCCGACGGTCAGAGTCCGGATGAAAGAAGATGAAGCCTCGCTGCCTTGTGATCAAGGGTGATCAAGGCAGCGAGGTGTTTTATTGCTGCCCGGAGGACGCATTATTTAATCAAGGATGCGTTCAAATGAAAAATCTGAAAATCTCCCCTGCATTAGCCATTGGTCTTTTGCATGAATGTTGCGAAGGAGTGTGCTGATGTATACCGGAATTGTTAAAGCGGTTCGTCCTCTTACTGCGGTCAAGGCCGAGCTGGGCCGTACCGAGTTTGAAATCGATTTCACCGATGAGCTGCTGGTGGATCTGCAACTGGGGGCCAGTGTCAGCGTGGAAGGCACCTGCCTGAGCGTAACCAGTATCAGCGGCCCTAAAGTCACTTTTGATGCGATCCCTGTCACGCTGGAGCGCACGAATCTGGGCACGCTTAAAACAGGTGATCTGGTCAATATCGAGCGATCGGCCAAGCTGAACGAGGAAATAGGCGGCCATGTGATGGCTGGCCATATCGCAACGACCGCAGAGGTGCTTGAATTGAGCATTACCGAGGCGTGTAACCGTCTGCGTTTCCGTGTACCAGAAGAGTGGGCGAAGTACGTGTTCCCACGCGGTTTTCTGGGCGTTAATGGCTGCAGCTTGACCGTGGCGGATGTGGGGGATGGCATTGTGACCATCAACCTGATCCCCGAAACCTTGCGCCAGACAACGTTCTCCCGCTACAAGGTGGGCGATCGCCTTAATATCGAGGTGGACCAACAGACGGTGGTATTAGTCGATGTGCTGGAGCGTACGGTGGCCGGTACCTTGTCGCGTGTGATGCCTGGTTTGAAAAACTGAACAAGGCTCGAGACCATATCAGTAAAAAGAAGGGCTGCTGGCCGATTAAGGCTGACAGCCCTTTTTTACTGCCTTGCGCTCCTTGTATGGAGCGGTCGTGCCTAGGGTATTGAGCACAAAATCAGCGCGCTTTTGGACTGTTGTCTTGGGAAGAATGCTCACTTGGTAGCCCAACAAAGGGTAGATACGCGTCAAGCGTTCGTACTCATGCAAAGCCGCGTTGATATCATGCCGGCGTTCCGGGTCCTGCTTATAAATCTGTGGCCAGGGCGGCGTTAAAAACACCCGAGGATGGTAGGGGTAAGCGCGACTGACCGCCTCCAGCAAGGGATGGCCTCTTAATTCTTGTAACGCGGCTGCCGCATCAATCAGGCCACGATCAAAAAACACCCACGAACCATCTTGAGCTGCGGTCACGTAGTCTGTTTGGGCAATCTTGAGCGCCTCTTGCAGAAAGGCCTCCAGATCCAGCCAGGGTAGAGCAGAGCCTTGGATGGCCAACTGTTCCTGAACAATACGTCGCCCAGGCTCTTGAATCACGGTATGCCCACGTTTTTGGAGCTCGGCTAACAAAGTGGACTTACCACCGCCGGAGCAACCTGAAATAAGGACGAAAGAATGCATAAAGAAATGCAGATCAATAAAAGAAAA
The DNA here is from genome assembly GCF_050255915.1 of Alcaligenes sp. Lineage (NCBI taxonomy): Bacteria > Pseudomonadati > Pseudomonadota > Betaproteobacteria > Burkholderiales > Alcaligenaceae > Alcaligenes > Alcaligenes sp. Next base: position 84,449 of record NZ_JBFWIQ010000009.1, on the reverse strand, counting down.
TAAGAACTTGGAAAAGCGGGGGCGAACCCCGAAACTACGAAGAAGGGAAGAAGGGAAGAAGGGAAGAAGGGAAGAAGGGAAGAAGGGAAGAAGGGAAGAAGGGAAGAAGGGAAGAAGGGAAGAAGGCTTAGTTTAAGGCAGGGATGAGAAATGATGAAGCCCGATCCCCTTGTGGGTGTACACAAACATTTAACCCGTCTATCTCCAAGGCATCCATCAAAGAAGATAAAATGCAATTAACGGAAAAGAATTCCAAACATTGAAAAAAAAGTATCCAACAAAAAGAGGGTCGATTTTGGGAGAAAACCGCATGGTAATACAGCCGGATAAAACCCACAGCCGCACAGTCTGATGACTTCTGTTCGGGTTTCCGTCTTTTTTGGGCTTGCCGTGTTCGGAAATCCGAACAGAAGGGAGCGTATTGTCAGTGTCTCTACAATCAGTGCACAAAAAATGACTTGTTTTTCAATAGGCTAGTGCAATCCGCTGTTGTTGGCACAGTTGTTGCTTTTAACTCCGGTACAACAACCCCAATTTTTGGGGCCCCACATAAAAACGGAGAGATGACATGACTGATTGCACCGCAACGGCTCACACGCGCCTGGAAAAAGACTTGCTAGGAACTCGGCCCGTACCTGACTCGGTGTATTTTGGCGTTCACACCCTGCGAGCCGTTGAAAACTTCGATATTACGGCGACACCTATTTCAAACTATCCCGATTTGATTCGTGCCCTGGCACAGATCAAAGCATCCGCCGCGCAGGCCAACCACGCGCTGGGAGCATTGGATGCCGTCAAGAAAGAAGCGATTGTGCAGGCATGCCGAGAAATTGAGTCCGGCCAGCATCACGACCATTTTGTGGTGGATGTGATCCAAGGTGGTGCGGGAACCTCTACCAATATGAATGCGAACGAGGTGATCGCTAACCGTGCGCTGGAGATTTTGGGTCATGAGCGAGGGCAATACGCTTTTCTTCACCCCAATGAGGATGTCAATCTGGGGCAGTCGACCAATGATGTATACCCCACCGCCTTGAAGCTGGCTGCCTATCAGGGCGCTGCCCGTTTATTGACCGCCTTGGAGTACTTGCAGCAAGCGTTCGAGAGCAAAGCTCACGCCTTCAAAGAGCTATTGAAAATGGGGCGAACACAACTGCAAGAAGCGGTCCCTATGACCCTGGGGCAAGAGTTTGCGGTTTACGCCGGCATGATTGCCAAAGATCGCCTTTGCCTGACCGAGGCCATGCAAGATCTGTGTGAAATCAATCTGGGTGCGACCGCGATTGGCACGGGTATCAATACCCATCCTCGCTATGCCAAACTGGTCACGCGTCAATTGTCCTCAAACACGGGGATCAGCCTGCGCAGCGCCCCCAATCTGATCTTGGCTACCCAGGACTGCAGCGCTTTTGTGCAATTGTCCAGCGCGTTGAAACGGATTGCCGTCACACTGTCCAAGACCTGCAACGACCTGCGCCTACTATCAAGCGGCCCACGCGCCGGCATTGGCGAGATCAATTTGCCACCACGCCAAGCGGGCTCCTCCATCATGCCGGGCAAAGTCAATCCCGTCATTCCGGAAGCAGTCAGCCAGATTGCCTTTGAAGTCTTTGGCAATGATGTGACTGTCTCCTTTGCGGCCGAAGCAGGACAGCTTCAGCTCAACGCGTTTGAACCCATTATTGCGCACAGCCTCTACAAGAGCCTGCGTCACCTGCAACGCGGATGCATGATTCTGGCCGACTACTGCGTGGAAGCGATCACCGCCAATCCTCAGCGCCTGGCAGACAGTGTCAGCCAATCCATCGGATTGGTTACGGCGCTTAATCCGTTGATTGGCTACGCCGCAGCCACCGACATTGCCAAGCAGGCGTATGAAACCTGCAAAGGGGTGGCCGAGCTGATTCTGGAGCAGGGCTTGTTAAGTGCGAACGAGCTGGCTCAGGCCTTGCGGCCTGAACTGCTGATCGCGCCACGCACCTTGAACGAATTTGAGCAAACTCTTTAATTAAAAAAAACTGACAGGCCCGCGCACGGACCGACAAGGGAGATAAACATATGAAGCTGAATAAGCAAACCACATGGATTCTGATTGCCATGGCATTGGGTGTGGTGGTGGGGTATATCTGCCACAAAATGGCCGATACCCCTGAACAGGCTCATGCTATTGCCAGCTACTTTGGCATGGTGACGGATATGTTTTTGCGCTTGATCAAAATGATCATTGCGCCGCTGATTTTCGCCACGCTGGTTGCCGGTATGGCCAGCATGGATGATGCAGCGACTGTTGGCCGTATCGGTGGCCGTGCCGTGGGCTGGTTCCTGTTGGCGTCGCTGGTATCGCTGACGGTAGGGCTGATTTTTGCCAATATTTTTCAGCCTGGCGCCAATGTCGGCATTCCCTTGCCGGCTGAATCCGCGCACTTGGGAGTGGATACCTCGGCACTGAACCTGAAAACGTTTTTGACTCACGTTGTGCCACGTAACTTTTTTGAGTCCATGTCCAAGAACGAGATTTTGCAAATCCTGGTGTTCTCGGTATTTTTTGGACTGGCCTTGGGGAAAGTGCGTGGCAATCCCCAGGCAAACACCCTCGCACAAACTATCGAGGGCGCTGTGCCGGTGATGCTGACGGTAACCAACTACGTCATGTACTTTGCGCCACTGGGGGTGTTTGCAGCCGTGGCCAATATCATCACGACGGAAGGGCTGGGTATTTTGGCGGTCTATGGCAAGTTTCTGGGCAGTTTTTATGCCACCTTGGTGGTGTTGTGGTTGATTTTGCTTGCTGCCGGATTTCTGGTGCTCAAGGGTCGGGTATTCACGCTGTTCAAAGAAATCCGTCAACCCATGTTGCTGGGTTTTTCCACCGCCTCCAGTGAAGCGGCCTATCCGCGTCTGATGGAAAAGCTGGAAGTGTTTGGTGTACGCAAGCGCGTTATCGGCTTTGTCCTGCCGCTGGGCTACTCCTTTAACCTGGATGGCTCCATGATCTACACCGCTTTTGCCGCTTTGTTTATCTCACAGTCGTATGACGTGCCGCTGACCTTGCAACAGCAGATTATTATGCTGCTGGTGTTGATGATCTCCAGCAAAGGTATCGCCGGTGTGCCACGCTCCGCGCTAGTCGTGGTGGCCGCGGTTTTACCGATGTTTGGTCTGCCTGAGGCTGGTGTACTATTGATCATGGGCATTGATCACTTTCTGGACATGGGCCGCACCGCGACAAATGTATTGGGTAACGGCATTGCCACAGCCGTTGTCGCTAAATGGGAAGGTGCCATCGATGCGCCCGACGAGGCGGACAGCAGGGCGGCAGGCTCATCGCAGCCCCGGCCCGAGGAGGCAGCCCCGGCAAGCTCAGCGCCTGTCATTGCCTGACACCTCTCCTGTCTGGGTAGCGGCTGTTTACTACAATCCCGTGTCAGTGGCCGCTACGTTTTTATGCATTTGCTCCGATTTTTTCGTCTTCAGAAAGTCTTGCTGTTGCTGACATTGATTGTGTCACTGGCTGCCATAGCGGGCATGGTGGCTTACCGTGTTGGCGAAGCGCTTGGACTGGCCAGTTTGCAGGACTCAGCGCGACAGCGTCTGAATTTGTATGCGTTGACATTGCGTCACGAAGTCGAGAAGTACGAATATTTACCCAAGATGCTGGAGCTGGATCAAGCGGTGGTGGGGCTGCTGGAGCGTGGCACCCAGTCCTCGCTTGAGGTTAGCCGTCATCTGGAGCGCTTGAACGAGCGCGCCAAGACCCGCGTGATTTACATCCTTGGACGCCAGGGGCACGTTCTGGCGACCAGCAACTGGCAACAGGCCGACAGTTATCTGGGGGAAGACCTCTCTTATCGCCATTATTTTTCCGAGGCACGCCAAGGGCGGCCTGGTTTCTTCTTTGGCGTTGGAACCACTCGGGGCGAGGCAGGCTATTACATCTCCGCACCCATCTCGCTGGCAGGGCATGTCATGGGGGTGGCCGTCATCAAGGTGGACCTGGATCGTTTACAGGATTCCTGGACCCATGCACAAGCGCCGGTGATCGTTTCCGATCACTATGGTGTAGCGATCTTGTCCTCCGTACCCGCCTGGAAATTTACGGCAAATCAGCCCCTGACTGAAGATGTGCAGCAGTACCTGCGCGAGACTCGCCAGTACAACGGTTTACCGATTGCGCCACTGGATCTGCTGACCCAAAAAGTGCTGAGCCGAGATGCGCAATTAGTGTCTTGGTCTGGGACCGGGACAGAGTCGGAGACAGAGGATCAGGTTCGCGGACTTTTTCTGGCTCAGACACTTCCGTTTGGTGCTAACGGCTGGACTTTGACGCTGTTTTTGCCCACCGATCTGGTCTATTCCATGGCTCGCCTGTACGCAGGCCTGGCCGCCTTGGGGATCCTGTCCTTTTTTGTGGTGTTGATCAGTTGGTATTTGCGCCGGCAGCAACAGCGTGATCGGGCTCTTGCACGCTTGCAACTGGAGCGGGCCCATGCTCAGCTTGAACGCAAAGTGGAGGAGCGTACCCGCACGTTGGAAGAGACTCAGGCCGGCTTGATTCACGCAGGCAAACTGGCCGTCATTGGACAATTGTCTACTGGCCTGGCCCACGAGCTCAATCAACCCTTGACTGCGCTGCGTACCTTATCAGGGAACACCATCCGCTTCATGGAGCGCGGCGACCTGGATACGGTGCGCGCCAATTTGAAGCGCATCAATGATTTGGTGGACAGCATGGGCGCACTGACCTCACAACTCAAGCAATTTGCTCGCAAATCGCCCGGTCATTCGGGGCTGGCAGATTTGAACGCCATCATCGATCATGCCTTGCTGATCCTGGAACCCTCTATTCACCAACACCGCGCAACGATACATGTGCAATTGGCTGACGATGCGGGCAGGGTGCTGTGCAATCCCAACCGCCTTGAACAAGTCATTGTTAATTTACTGAGCAATGCGATTGATGCCGCGTCTACGCAAAACGCTCATCCCGTCGTTCAGATCAGCAGCCAGCGGCAAGGCCAGCAGGTGGCGATCCGGGTTCATGATAATGGCCCGGGATTAAGCGAGGAGGTGCGTTTGCATTTATTCGAGCCGTTTTTCACCACCAAAGACAGTGGTACCGGACTGGGCCTGGGTTTGGCCATTTCGATGAGTATCATCCAACATTGTGGGGGTCGCTTGACGGCAGATAACTTGCCAAGCGGTGGCGCCGTATTCACGATTGTGCTTCCCTTTCCTGGAGCAGAAAAATGTACGACGCACTGACGGTTCTTATCGTTGAAGACGATGCCAATGTACGTCTGGGTTGTAGCCAAACCTTGCAGCTTGAAGGCATTCGGGTGGAGCAGGCCGAGAGCGCAGAACAGGCCTTGCGCCTGCTGCACAATGGCTGGCCAGGCATTGTCGTGTCCGATGTACGTTTGCCGGGCGCCGATGGCATGAGCTTGTTGCAGCAATTGCAACATGTAGACAGCGATTTGCCTGTGGTGCTGATTACCGGCCATGGCGATGTGTCGATGGCCGTTCAGGCCATGAAAATGGGGGCCTATGATTTCATCGAAAAGCCCTTTTCGCCCGAACATTTTGTACAAGTCGTATCGCGTGCCCTGGATAGACGCTAAATGAGCTTTGAAATCAAAGCGTTGCAGTGTCGATTGCAAGATAAACAATCCATTGAAGCCCGCGTACTGGGCAACTCTTCAGTCATGTCCAAGGTGCGTGAACTGATCTGCAATCTGGGCAATAGTGCCGCCGATGTACTCATTTTTGGCGAAACTGGCACCGGAAAAGAGCTGGTGGCTCGCTGCCTTCACGAGGTGGGGCACAGCAGTGAAGGCAATTTTGTAGCCGTCAACTGCGGCGCACTGTCCGACAGTCTGTTTGACAGTCAGATGTTCGGTCATGAAGCAGGCGCTTTTACGGGCGCCGGCAAGCGGGTAATCGGCAAGATCGAGCATGCACATCAAGGTACGCTATTTCTGGATGAGATAGAAAGCATGCCAATGGCCATGCAGGTCAAACTATTGCGCGTCTTACAGGAACGAACGCTGGAGCGACTGGGCTCGAATCAATCCATCGCCATCAATTGCCGGGTGATTGCGGCCACGAAAGTCGATTTGCTGGCGCAGGCCGATCAAGGCCTGTTCCGTCACGACTTATATTACCGCCTGAATATGGCCACCTTGCCCTTACCCCCCTTGCGTGAACGGCGCGAGGATATTGGCCTGTTGTTTGAACATTTTGCCTTGTTGGCGGCGGCCCGGCATGGCCGACCGGCCCTGGAGCCCGACTCCGAGCGCCTGCAGGCCATGCTGGCCTGGCATTGGCCAGGCAATGTGCGCGAGCTGCGTAATTTTGCGGACCGCTGCGTGCTGGGAGTCAACAGCGCGTTGCCCGGTCAGCAAGCGGCGCCTGGAACGGTGCCGACCTCCCTGGTCCAAACGGTGGAAGCGGTCGAGCGTGCCTTGATCGTCGAGGCCCTGAAACGGCATCAACATAATTTGACCCGCGCCGGACAGGAGTTGGGCATTGCCAAAAGCACGCTGCACGACAAAATCCGCAAGTATGGTTTGTTAGCGTCCTAATGTCTTTCTCTCCGAGTTCCTGCTTGTGCCGATAGGGCCTGTCATTGTCAGAATAAGCAGCTGTTTGTCTGATTGATCTATGATCAGAGCTTTCGTCCTACTTTTTTATGGCGTTCTATCATGGAGCTGCGTCAGCTGCGGTATTTCTTGCGTGTAGTGGAGTTGGGCAGCATGGGTAAGGCCGCCCAGGATCTGGGTATTGTCACTTCGGCGCTCAGCCAGCAAATCAGCCGCCTGGAAGGGGAGTTATCGGTTCGTCTGTTACAGCGCACATCGACAGGCGTGATCCCTACCGCGGCTGGCTTGGCGTTTCGTCAAGAAGCGCAATTGGCGTTGAGACACACCGATAATGCCGTCCTGGCGGCACAGGCCGCTCGGCTGTCTGGGCAGGTCACGGTAGGTCTGGCTCCGACCACCGGTTCGGTCCTGGCAGTCCCTTTTCTCAGTGCCATGAAGCAGCGCTATCCCGATGTACGGGTACATCTGATTGAAAGCCTCTCGGGCAATCTGTCTCAAATGCTCAATCGACGCCAGATTGATTTAGGGGTGGTGTTCCATACGGCAGGGCATCACTCCTGGAGTGCGCACGCTGTTCTGGACGAACGTCTATTTCTGATCATCCACCCCGATCAACGCCATTTGCTGCCTGCGGGGCATTTTTTGACGTTAGGTGATATTGCTGATTTGCCACTTGTCATGCCCAGTGCCTCCCACGGCTTGCGTGCTTTGCTGAATGCCGAATTTTTCCGCGAAGGCACTGAGGCCAATGTTGTGGTGGAGATTGACGGCCTGGCTTTGTTAATGGACGTGGTGTGCTCTGGCTACGCCGCAACGGTTCAACCTGGCGCGGCGGTAGTGCGCAATCACAATCAAGGCTTAGTGAGCTTGCCTTTAGCGCATGAAACCCTCAAACGCCGCAACCTGATCGCCAGCTTATCCGACGATGAGTTAGCACCAGCTGGGCTTGCGGCTCGGATCGTGCTGGCCGATGTCATGCGCTCGCTGGTGCAGCAATCACGTTGGCCAGGAGCCACGCTACTCTGAAACAGATACGCTTCCTCATAAAGCGGTAGCCCTTCGCCCCGTTTGTTGCTCACCCGTTTTAGCTGTGCTCACGCCCATTTACGCTGGAGCGTGTTGTCGCGTTGCCTAATAGACAAGGTCGTCCTGTGCGCTGAGCCTTCACTTTTAGTGAACACCTATAGCCTTGGTCATACTGGCGTCGACAAGACTACATCCCTAAAGTAGACCTCGTTCCATATCGTGGTGACACGCTTAAGCAACGAATAGCACACAGGAAACGGACAACAATGGTTGATGTACTTGTTATTGGAGGCGGCAACGCCGCATTGTGCGCCGCCCTCTCAGCCCGAGAGGCAGGGGCAAGTGTTCTATTGCTGGAAGCTTCTCCCCGTGAGTGGCGAGGAGGCAATTCGCAACACACCCGTAATTTGCGTTGTATGCATGATGCGCCGCAAGATGTCCTGGTCGATGCTTATCCAGAGGAGGAATTCTGGCAAGACTTGCTCAAAGTGACAGCCGGAAAAACGAATGAGCATCTGGCCCGCTTAGTCATTCGCACGACGAGCACCTGTCGCAACTGGATGCGCAAGCACGGTGTCAACTTTCAGCCTCCGCTCTCAGGCGCCTTGCATGTGGCGCGCACCAATGCTTTTTTCATGGGTGGCGGTAAAGCCCTGATAAATGCCTATTACCGCAGTGCTCAAGCCCTGGGGGTGGACATTCGCTATAACGCGCCTGTTGATCGGCTGGAAATAAAGGACGGTCAATTTTTAGCAGCGTGGTGCGGCGAACAACGTATCCAGGCACGAGTCTGCGTATTAGCGGCGGGCGGCTTTGAATCCAACCGTCAATGGTTACGGGAGGCCTGGGGACAAAACGAGCTTGGAGAGTGGCCTTCGGATAACTTCCTGATTCGTGGCACACGTTTTAACCAAGGCGTGTTATTGCGCCATATGATCGACGATCACAAAGCAGACCATATCGGCGACCCAACCCAGGCACATATGGTGGCAATTGACGCCCGAGCCCCGTTGTATGACGGGGGTATCTGCACCCGCATTGACTGCGTATCCCTAGGGGTCGTGGTTAACCGTCAAGCCAAGCGATTCTATGACGAAGGTGAAGATTTCTGGCCCAAACGTTACGCGATTTGGGGACGTTTGGTCGCCCAACAAGCGGGCCAAATTGCGTATTCGATCATAGACAGTAAGGCGATTGGTCGATTCATGCCCCCGGTTTTTCCTGGCCAAAAGGCTGAAACATTGCCCGAGCTGGCCCGCAAACTGGGTCTGGACGAGGTGGCGTTCCAGAAAACCCTGAATGATTACAACAAAGCCTGCCAGGTCGGGAAGTTTGATCACACATCGCTGGACGACTGTCACACCCAAGGTATTGCGCCTGCCAAAACGCACTGGGCCTTGCCGATTGATACTCCCCCGTTTTATGGCTATGCCTTGCGCCCAGGCGTGACATTTACCTACCTGAGCCTGCTCACCGACGAAACAGCTGCCGTACGTTTTGACAACAAACCTAGCCGCAATCTGTTTGTTGCCGGCGAGATGATGGCGGGCAATGTGCTGGGGCAAGGCTATACAGCAGGAGTGGGAATGTCGATTGGTACAACCTTTGGCTGCATTGCAGGCACACAGGCTGCACAGGCGGCCAGACAATGAAAACGCTGTTGCGCCCTGATCCCGAGACTCCCATGAAATCACTTCAAGCATTAATAAATGATGCATGCAACACCGAGTTGCACGCACACTCGCCCAGTCCCATGGTGCACCACACAAGGAATGAACAGGAGGTCGATCGCATCATGACGATCTGTAATGCCTGTCGTTACTGTGAGGGCTTTTGCGCGGTCTTTCCCGCGATGACACGCCGTTTGATGTTCGAGCCAGCGGACGTGCATTACCTGGCAAATTTATGCCATAACTGCGGGGCGTGCCTGCATGCTTGCCAATACGCACCGCCTCACGAATTTGCGGTCAATGTTCCGCAAGCGATGGCCAAGGTTCGTGCCCAAACCTATACCCAGTATGCCTGGCCAAAGAGGCTGGGCAAGCTCTACGAGCGCAACGGCTTGGTGATGTCGATTGCGTTGACCTTGGGGTTGGCCTTGTTCCTGATTTTGGCGTTGGCGCTCAACGGTACGCTCTGGGACGCAGCATTGGCTGGAGATTTTTACAATCTGTTCCCGCATAACCTGTTGGTAGGCATGTTTGCGCCCGTGTTCCTGTTTGCGGTCTTTGCGTTAGGCAAAGGGGTGCATGGTTTTTGGGTAGAAATCACTCCGGTCACCAGTGGCGCACCTGTCAGCAGGACGGCTGCCGCCGAGGCGACCCATTCGGTGCTCAAGCTCAAGTACCTGGATGGGGGGCATGGGAAGGGATGCCATAACGAGGATGACGCCTACACCTTGTCGCGCCGCCGATTTCATCACCTGACCTTTTATGGCTTCATGCTGTGCTTTGCTGCAACCAGCCTGGGCACGATCTACCACTATCTATTCGATATGGTGGCTCCGTACGATTTCCCCAGTCTGCCCAAACTGCTGGGATCGGTGGGAGGGGTGAGCCTATGTATCGGCACGGCCGGCTTGGGCTATCTGAACGTGCGTCGCGACCCGGCACAGGGCGATCAGCAACAAAAGCCGATGGATCTGGGTTTTATTGCCTTGCTGTTTTTGATTAGCGCCAGCGGACTGGCCCTATGGCTGGCCCGTAGCACACCCGCGATGGGTTTGTTGTTGTGCTTGCATCTCGGAGCAGTGATGGCGCTTTTTGCCACCTTGCCTTATGGCAAGTTTGCACACGGTATTTTCCGCAGCGCATCGCTATTGCGCCATGCCATAGAGAAGCGGCAGCCAAACCCCATTCGTGCCGGTGGCGACTGACCCTGTCGGGTTTGAAGCCTCCCTTTTTTCATCGCAACCATACTTATAACGACTCAAGAGGAGCATCATGCGTTTTCGTCCCTTTTCCTGTTTTGCCAGTGCCGCCTTATCAATCGGTTTGCTTGCCTCATCGGTGCAAGCACAGACATTTCCACCCCAAAAGTCGATTTCTTTGGTTGTCGGCTTCGCAGCCGGTGGCGCAGCCGATGCCGCTGCCCGCATGATTGCCAAAAAACTTGGGGACAACATCGGTCAGACTGTTGTTGTACAGAACAAAGCAGGCGCTGGCGGTATTTTGGCGCATCAGCAAGTGGCTAATGCTGATAATGATGGCTCGGTGTTGCTCTTGGGCTCCGTGGGGCCAATGACTATTTCTCCACACCTGATGAAAGTGCCTTACGACCCGTTCAAAGACCTGGCTCCTTTGTCGGGAGGTGTACATTTTCCCAACGTACTGGTTGTGCATAAAGGTATAGGAGCAAAAACCTTGAGCGAGTTTATTGAGCTTGCCAAGAGTGAGCCTGGTCTTATCGACTTTGCTTCTTCCGGATCAGGTTCTGCCTCACACTTGGCCGGAGAACTCCTTAACCAGCGCGCTGGAGTTGAAATGGTGCACGTCCCTTATCGTGGCGGTGGTCAAGCTTTGCAAGATCTTATCGGGGAACGGGTGGCTTCATACTTTGCGGCTCCACCGACAGCAGCCCCGCACATTAAGGTCGGTACCTTGATTCCATTAGCGACAACCGGTTTGGAGCGCTCTGCTGATATGCCAACGATTCCAACGGTGGCAGAGGCCGGCTACCCTGGTTTTATTGCACTAAATTGGTATGCATTCTTAGGGCCGGGAACGATGCCAGAGGACATTCAGGAGCGTTGGAATCAGGAGCTGGTCAAGGTATTGAACGATCCTGAAATACGTCAGTCCTTGCTGGACTATGGCTTAACTCCTCAGCCAACAAGCCGTGCCGAATTAACCCAGTTCATGGAACAGGAGTCAGCTCAGTGGCGAAAGACCATTCAAGAGCGTGGACTAAAAGGGGAGTAACAGTCCCTGTATCCATGAAGCTGAATGTGCGAATGCGGCTACGTTTGCGGCCGCACTCTTGAAAGCACAAACCATCCAGTTCATGAAATAGGTTCTTGGGGTAGAGGGCATCGCCTTGAAGACTGGCCTTTGCCATTGGGGCCACTCAAACTTGGGCCACTAAGGAAAGAGGCCGATTATCCCAAGGAATAATCGGCACCCTTATCCTTTAACAACGGTTTGATGCAGGTGTGGTTTTTTTAAGCCGACAACTTCTCCACTCGGGCTGGCAGACCCTGTCGCACAGCAGCGCCAGAGACCCAGTCAATCCACACGTTGTCCTGCCCATCGCCACGGGTTGGATCGGCAAACCCCAATTCGTTCAGATTCACGCCTGCTGCCAGATCGTTCAGGTGAGGCATAGCCTCGCCATCGATCTGGTGCGAACGGGCCCCCAGCTCGGTATGACCAAAACCGTGCTCGATAGCGATGGCACCGCGCATGATACCGCCACGCACCAAAGCAACACCTTCAACCGCGCCGCCGGGTGTGCTGACACGAATACGGTCGCCGTTACGAATACCCATGTTTTTCGCATCATCCAGATTCAAGGAAATCGGGTTATGCGGGTGTACCTGGCGCAAACGTGACATGCCGATGGACATGGAGCTCATCAAATTGGATTTGTAGGAGCTCATCAGCAGCGGCCACTCTTGCTCAGAAAAGTGTTCGCGCATCGGGCTGCCGTCGGCTAGACGGGTTGGGTACCATGTGGGGCAGCCGCTCAAACGTTCACCCGTCATGGTGTGACGCATCTTGGCCAAGTCCTCATTCCAGATCTGCAAGGCGTTGTCGTAACGTTTTTTCAGTTGATTCCCTTTCCAGGCGTTTTCAACTCGGTCGAAGCGACCTCCGCGAGTCAGCAACATGGCCACTTTGCGCTGCTCTTCGGGATGCAGGCGCGCTTGCAGATCCGGGAAGAGGCGATCCACGCCTGTCATGCGCATATCGTCGTCGGATGCGTCGCCAACCGGGCGGCCAGCACCAAAAGCGATATTGGCCATGCCGCGCAGATAGAAATCCTCGGCGCGCAACAAGTCATGGGCATTGCCCGCCTTGTCTTTCAGAACGCCTTTACCAAAACCAGGTAACTCCAGACGCAAAGCCACGGCAAACAGGAAACTTTCCAGGTTGATGGGCTGGCCATCGGCCGTGCGATCCACACGTGGCTGCACCACTGGCCAACGTAGGGTGGAGGATTTGGCAATCACGTCGGCCCAAGGTGCCGACACCCCCCAGCTTTCGTACGTCACCGTGTCTGGCACGATGTAATCTGCATACGCGTTGGTCTCGTTGATGAACGGGTTTATCGAAATTGATAAAGGCAAAGCAGCAGGGTCTTTCAGTTTGTGCAGCAAGGCATTTTTAAAACCTGCAATGGCGTAGACCGGATTACTCATGTGATTAATCCAGACCTTGGCTGAATAGGGGTAGCCATTCAGACCTGAAGCAATCATTTCACTGCTCAAAGCCCCCACGGCGGGGTACCAGGGAGCAGGAGCCGGGTACAAGGCTTCACCATTCGCCTGACGACGCTTGAATTCGCTGGATTTTTCGTAAGCGAAGCGATGACGCGACAAGGACACGCCTTTAGCCGTCACTTTGCCAGGAAATTGTGCGAAGTTGTAGCGCGGGCCGGGGCCAAAAGGACCAAATGGGCCGGCATCCAGCACCAAACCACCTTTCAGATTCAGGTTGCCGACCAAGGTGTTCAACATGGCAATAGCGTAAGCCGTGTAGAAACCAGAACCGTTCATGGTGCCACCGTGAGCGTCAGCCACGGCTTGGCGACCGTAGCTGGTAAATTCACGGGCCAGCTCGATCAGGGTTGCTTCTTCCATGCCGCAGCCTTTGGCGTACTCGGCAATGGATTTTTCCTGACTGCGCTCGCGCAGCATGTTCAACGCAGTACAGACGCGTACATCCTGGCCTTCCAGCTCAACACTACGGTCGACAAATAGCGTGGCGCGATCCAGATCGGTATGGGCGCGTAGCTCACCTTGTTCGTCCTGAACGATAAAGGGCGATTCAGTGCCTTCGACCACTTCCCAACCCAGATCCGTGCCACGCAAATAACGTCCAAAGCCAGGATGCTTGGGATCTGCAATCAATAAATGGCTGGCGTTAGTCCAGGAAGCCGTATTTTCGTCCTGCTCGGCAGGTGCGTGGGGCAAGGACAAGTGTTCTGCATCAAACCGCTCTTGTTCCAGAATCCAGCGCAACATGCCCATGACCAAAGACAAGTCGGTGCCGGGCAGAACAGGCTGCCAGCGGTTGCCACTGCCCGAGGCCAGACTGGACGAGGTGGGCAGAATCGGGGAAACAACCACGTACTTGAAGGTATTTTCAGGACGCGAACGGGCTTCGGCCAATTCACGGCCCTGACGCTGGAACGGGTTACCGGATTGAGCCGGTGCAGCGCCAATAAACAGGCCAAATCGGGCATTTTTCCAGTCAGGCTTGCCGTGAGGCAGCCCTTTAATGTCGTTCATGGCAGCCCCCGTTCCCACACGGAAACTTTGACCGCAATATGAACCGTGGTTACTGACGTTGACCGTGCCAAAGGCTTGCTCGGCAAAGCGTTTGAGCAGTGGTGTACGGCCTTCGTTCGCGGCATCGGTGAACAATAACTGGTTGGCCAGTGGGCCAAACTCGGGATTCTGTGGGTCAATCAAGGTTTCATGATCCCAAATGGCACGCAAACCGTCGACATGTCCTTCTTTGAACAGATCGCCACCTTCACAGACTTCTTCAATCAATTGCTCAAAGCTGATGCGCTCCCATTGGCCTGAACCACGGGGGCCGACACGCTTCAAAGGCGATAAAACACGGTAAGGACTGCTGTGCTGCTCCAGCATGGAAGCGCCACGGGCACAGGCACTGGCACGGCCTTCCAGGCCGTTTTCTCCGCCCAGCATGGCGTAAACCTCGCGTACGGGCTGCTCCATAGGAGCGGACTGCGTGGTTGCCAAAGGATGGTAAGGGTTGCCAGCGATACGCAGAATCTTGTTGTTCTCCGTATCAATACGTACGCGCACACCACACTGTGTCCAGCACCCCAAACAGCTGGAAGGGCTCACAATCTGGCCGGGTTGCGTATCAAGCAGGCCGGTAATTGGGTCAATACGGAACTCGGCCTGCAAGGAGTTGCCACGGGTGGCGTGGGCAGTTGGCGCTCCGGCTGTACCTTGGCCCAGACCTTGCACCGCCTTGACCACGGTGTCGCTATAACCGGCCGCAAACGCAGCCAGACCACCCACAGCGGCACCGCCGCGGGTCAATACCTGCCGACGCGACAGGTTAGGGGTTTCTTTTTTCTTGCTCATGACGATAAGTACCTGAAAGCTAGTGAGTCTGTGGGGCCTAGGCCGTCAACGTTGAACGGCGGGCCGGGAACAGAGAGAGCAGGGTGGTGCTGGCGGCGAGCAAGGCAATACACAAGCCCAGCACACCCAGCATTCCCAGCAGGCCATCGCTGCCTAAGGGCATGGTGTAGAGGTACAAACCAGCGCCGTATTTGGGCACACCTTGTACCGCCATGAAAATAATCCAGCGAAATACCCAGGCAGAGCCAAGCATGAAAGCAGCGCAGACCAAGCTGTACAGATTGCCTTGCAAGGTGCTGATCGGACGGCTGAGCATATACAGAAGCAGCAGACCGAAGGCAGAAGACCCCAGGAAACCCAAACGCCATACGGGGTAACTCTGGAATAGCTCCCAGGCAGTACCGAAAGAATGGCTGTAGCCCAACAGACCCGAACCCACCCAGAACAGAGCGACCACGATCAAGGTCAGAACCACGCCCAGAGACCAGCGGCGTACGTATTCCAGCGGTAAATTGGCTACGCCACCGGGCAAGAGACGAGCAACCAGCAAGATGGCTCCCAGACTGGCCAGAGCGGCCGTCAAGGCGAAGTTGATGGGCAGAAAGGCGGTGTTCCACAAGGGGCGCGAGCGCAGCACCATCACTTCAAAACCGCTGTAAACCAGAATCGACAAGGCCGACACCAGCAAAGCCAAGCTCAACCAGCGCCACAGAGCACGTTTGTTCAACCACCAGGCCAGCACATTGGCCACGGACAGACCGACGAACAGGGGCAGCAGGACGGCACCCAGAGACATCCAGGACCAGGGAGTGAAGTAGGCGTAGAAATGCCAGAAACGACCCGGTTGGTGCAGGTCAGCCAGCAAGGACACAGGAGCGGCAATGCTGCTGCACAGCAGCACAATCATCAGCGCGGGTTCCAGACGACGCAAAGCGCTATCGTTGGACCAGGCGCAACGCCATACCCATACGGTGCTGGTGGCGGCCATACCGACCAGAAAAAAGTATTGAACTGCCCAAGGGAGCCAGGCAACCTCGTAGGCGGGGGTCAGAATTTCAATAATAGACATAGCGGCCTCTTAGAACTGATGGGTCAAGCGCACACTGGCCTGACCATCCACACCGTCGACGAACTCATCTGGCAAGCCGATATAAAACACATGCGGGCTGGTATTCATGCCGGGTTTGAGAACGCGGATTTCCTCTTTGTGCTCCTTGAGCAATTGGGAAATCGTGCTGGTTTCATCGTTCATATCACCAATGACACGGGCACCTCCGACGCAGCTTTCCACACAGGCGGGCAACAGTCCCACTTCCAAGCGGTGCTCACAGAAGGTGCACTTGTCGGCGGTTTGCGTTTCATGGTTAATGAAACGGGCGTCGTAAGGACAGGCTTGAACACAGTAGGCACAGCCGACACAGCGCTCGTTGTCGACCAGCACCACACCATCTTCGCGCTGGAACGTCGCCTGTACAGGACAGACCGGCACACACGGCGGGTTGTCGCAGTGGTTACAGAGGCGTGGCAGGCTCAACATGGCCGCCTGCTGCTGTTCATCAAGCACCTCGTATTGCAGAACCGTGGTGCGGAACTGGCCAATAGGCGGCGCGTTTTCGATAGAACAGCTAACCGTACAGGCCTGGCAACCGATACATTTTCTTAAATCAACCATCATGCCGTAGCGGGCCCCATCTTTCCCACCGCTACGTCGTGGAGGCTGGCTGTTCATCGCTGCTTGAACAGGTTGAATAGGAATAATCGTGGCCCCGGCACTCAGGCCTAGCAATTCCTTAAGAAAACGTCGCTTGCCCTTTTTGGGCTCGGCGCTTGGAGTCATGTGTTTTCCTTTACATGCTTGGGTTGAACCCATTTACATTATTTGTAGTTATAAGCATATGAAGAATCCAAGCCTCCAGTCTTGATGAAGGTCAAAAAGAACATTTAAAGGTTGAAATGTTGACGCGCGGCTGTACTTTCCAGGCACAGAAAAGCGCCCCTCCGTTTTGGGGAGGGGCGATAGGTATCTTGATACAGATGAAAACGCTTAGAACGTCCCGCTCAATCCCAGGAAGAAAGTGCGGCCTGGCTGATTAAAGGTATGTGCCCCGGCGCCATAAATATAGTTCGGTGTCCCCAGGTTCACACCGATGGCATTACCGCGACGGAACAGGCGTTTGTCAAAGAGGTTATCGACCCCTGCGTTGACGCGGAAATGCTTGTTGATCTTGTACTGCGTGCTCAGACCAAACAAGGCGTAAGGCGAGACCTTGTCGGTTGCAGAACCCGTCAAAGGCTGACCGTAGTAATCGTATTTCGGTGGCTTTTGCTCGCCGTAGAAGGTTGCCTTGGCGCGCAGCGACCAGTCGGCATTCACGTCCCAGTCCAGCGTGGTGTTAATGGTGTACTTGGGAATAGTGGACAAGGCTTCGCCGGTGGTCTTGTTCTTGGACTCGATCATGTAGGTGAAGTTGGTAGACCACATCCAGTTTTCAGCCAGGGGCAGGGTCAAGTTACCTTCCAGGCCGGAGACGACAGCTTTGGGGATGTTTTCCCATTGCAGAATCAATTGCTGATTGTTCAAGGCCGTGAAGCTATCCACGGCAAAACGACCCGCTTCCACTTTGTTGCGGTAATCGTTGTGGAAATAGGTCAGGCTGGCACCCAGGCCATTGTCACCCACGTACTCCACACCCAGCTCTTTATTGATGCTGGTTTCAGCCTTCAAGTCCGAATTACCTTGCAGGAAACAACCCGTACTGCTGCCCGTGGTATTGCCCCAGCAGCCGTTACCCAGGCTGTACAAGGTGTAGCCATCATTGCTTTGATACAGGTTAGGAGCCTTGTAGGCGCGGGCAATACCGGCTTTCAGCAACCAGTTGTCCGTCACGGCATGCGTCAGGTTCAGCGAAGGACTCCAGTTGCTGCCATGCTTGTCGTGATAGTCAAAGCGCAGACCGGGTGTCACCGTGGTCTTGTCAGTGGCGTAGATGTTGTTTTCTGCAAAAACGGAGTAAATATTGGCTCGTGACTTGGGTTTGTATTTGTTGGGAACGCCAGGGATACGGGTCGGGTTACGTTGTGCCAAGTCCGAGGACTTGTCGTTCAGCTCCTGACCCACCCATTCCATACCGATAGTGGCGTATTGTTCAACACGGCCGACCTTGAATTGATGGCTGGCCTCGGCGTGGGCGGTCATGGTCGTCAGGTCCGCTGTGCCAAAACCCCCATCCTTGACGCGGGATGGGTCGTTAAAGGCTCCTTCGGTACCGCCGGCCAAACCCTCCAGCAAACGATAGTTGCGTGTTTTTTCGTACTGAAAGTAGGCCAGAGAGTTCGTCTTGTCGTTCCAGTCACCACGATGCGTCAAGGAATAGCTTTGGCGATACATCTTGTTGGTCTCGTCGCCCAACTGACGTTTGACCTCGTCATTGGTATTCGTGTTCTGGGTATCGCCTGTGTAGATATTGCCTTGTCGACTATAAGACGCTTCCAGATCCACGGTTTGACGGCTATCAGGGCGCCAGGACAGCAAACCATTGATGTCCTTGTTGCGCACGCCCTCACGGCCAGCAGGCAGGCTGTTCGCGTTAGTGCCACCACGCTCGGTCTGATGTCCTTTATTGATCTCCGGATCGTCCGAATCTGTCTTGTTCAGGTTCCCATACAAACGGAAGGACAGGGATTCACTGATCGGGCCGCTCAAGCCAAAGCTCATGCGACGTGTGGCGCCTTCATCGCTATGCTCGGGCAGGTTGCCGTATAGGGAGTAGGTGCCCTGGAAGGTGTCTGTCGTCGGCTTTGTGATGATGTTGACCACGCCACCCGCCGCACCGTTACCGTAACGGGCGGCTGCCGGGCCGCGCAATACTTCCACACGTTCGATCTGTTCAGCAGGCACCCAGTTCGTGTCGCCACGCGAATCGCGCTCACCACGCCAGCCAAAACGCACGGCAGAGCGGGAGCTGACGGGTTTGCCGTCAATCAGGATCATGGTGTTTTCCGGCCCCATGCCGCGAATATCGATCTGTCGATTATTACCGCGCTGGCCACTGGCCGAGTTACCAGTCAGATTTACGCCCGGCATGGTGCGCAAAACGTCGGAGATATCGTTGGCGGGAGGTGACTTCTGGATGTCTTCGGCGGTGATGATGGAAGAACCCAAGGTCTGCTTGAGTTCCTGCTCGGCCTTGACCACAATGCGCTCCAGCTCCTCGACCTCTTGCGCTTGCGTCTGATAGGGGAAGGCCAACAATAAAGCCACTGCCAGACTGCTTAAAGACATAAAAGATACGCCGCTAGGCACCTGGCGCTTAGCGGCGAAAGACGAGGACACCGACATAATGAACACCCAGTAATAATGAGATTGATTCGTGATTATAAGCAGGGTGGGCAATGTTACGGATTGTTGATCTCGTAAAAGCAACACATCAGACCGGACAAATACAGCCAGGGCTACGCCCCGTCACCGTCACAGCAGCGGCCTGTCAAGGCTGACAGCTTGCGTAGCAACGGGGCTGATTGTATTTAGGCACAAACGCTGCAGCCAGGGCCCATACAAGTGTGGATGACTGAATTTCGGGTGCTGGATCGGGTACCGGGCCCGGTTACATTATTGCCTGCCAGGGCTTGCTGGGGCGTCAGGCCACGCGTGGGGCTGGCCTTGCTGAACAAGCGTCGTGGTGCGCTCAATTGCAGCAAGAGGCTGCCTTTTTCGCAAGCAGGGCAGGTTTGAGGATCATTACGGGTGGCAATACTGCGCAAATGGCTGCTGCGCTGCAGGCAGTGATTGCAAAGATAGTCGTACAAAGGCATGGCGAATCCGAGTAAAGCAAGCCCTGACTTCAATAAGAAGCCAGGGCCAGAGACCGATCAGGTCAAGTTACAGCGTGTGCCTGGACGGCCAAAACGGGCCGCGTCATTCAAGGCACCTTTAGGCAGGATATCGGTATCAAAAATACCGGTAGGCAATGCCAGGGAAGCGGAACTGTTGGGCAGATCCACCACGCCGCCGTAACGGCCTTCAACCGGAGCCGCTGTCAGCAGCATGTACGCCTGCGCGCGCGACAGGTCGGTGGTGCGGCTGATGTAGTCAATGGCTGCCAGACAAGCCTGACGGTACGCAACCGTGGAATCCAGATAGTAGTTGACGCCTTCTTCCACGCTGATGCCGGTAAAGTGCATCCACTGATCGTACTTGGGATCGTGACGGCCCGGGACGTAAATAGGCGCAGTCAGGTTGTATTGGGCCATGCCGCCTTTGATCAGATCAAAGCCAAGATGGGCCGCGCCGTCCATCTCAATGGCGCCACAGAAGGAGATCTCGCCATCGCCCTGGGAGAAGTGCAGGTCGCCCATGGACAGGCCAGCGCCCTTCACATAGACGGGGAAGTAAATCCGCGAGCCAATGGTCAGATTCTTGATGTCCAGATTGCCGCCGTGCTCACGCGGAGGCACGGTACGAGCTGCTTCGGCTGCCATGCGGTCAAACTCGGCGCCTTTCACGCCGCGCAATACGGCGGTTTTGGCATCGGGTGGATTGGCATGGCCCTTGGGCACCAGCAGGGCTTCACGGCGATTCCACTCTCGCAGCAGCTCGTGCGAGGGCAGGGTGCCGATCAGGCCGGGGTGCATCATGGCCGCAATGCGCACGCCAGGAATGTGACGGGAGGTGGCGTAAACGCCATGCAGGTCCCAGATGGCCTTGTCGGCTTCGGGGAAATGCTCGGCCAAAAAGCCGCCGCCATTTTCCTTGGCGAAAATGCCCGAGAAACCCACGGGGGTAATGCAACGAATATCCAGCAGGTCCACCACCAGGATATCGCCAGGTTCGGCACCTTCAACGTGGATAGGGCCGGTCAATGGGTGGGCACGGGTCAGATCCACATCACGTACGTCGTTGGCGCTGTCCGTGTTTTGAATCTGAGCATCCAGAAAGTCCATACATTCCAGAATCATCTCCTCCCCAGGTTTGACGCTGGTCAGGTCTGGAATATCGGGGTGCCATCGGTTGTGCCCGATTTCAGCTTGTTCGGCCAAGGGTGCGCCGGGTTTGATTTTTATATGCTGCATGTGTTCTCCGAATAATGTGTGCGGGTTCGCACAACGGCGCTTTTAATGCGCTTGGCGACACAATTAACATGACTGAACAGAGCGGGTCAAAGTGCAGGAAGATGACTGTTTTATATGCTTTTTTTTGCCGATAAATAAATCTTAAGTAGACCAATGGTTTAGGCATTAAGTGATTAAAGGACAACACTACGAGGCGTTTGTCCAGAGGATAAATCCTGATATTGAACAAGTTTTTTATGTCGCGGCATGCCGTAAAAACAGCGGGCATCGCTATATGGCGATCCATATACAAGGCATAAGAGTTTCTCGATGGCATAAGCAGACCCAAGGCTGGCGGCGCACATAAGCATTGCTATCGATCGGCTCCCTATAACCCTTATCACATTGGATATATAAGTCGGCAAGTCGAACTGACAACAATAAAAAAACAAATAGAACGCAGGAGACACACTCATGACTCGCCGTACCCCCATCCTGTGGATTCGCAATCCACTGGCCTGTTCAGATACGCAAGCTGCCGGCGGCGTACTGGTGCAAGACAGTCGCATTATCGAAAAAGTGGCCGCCGGTCAGCAACCCAAGCAGGCTTACGATCAAAGCTGGGATGCTTCCCGGCACGTTTTGTTGCCCGGTTTGGTCAATACCCATCATCACTTTTACCAAACCCTGACACGGGCCTATACCCCAGCGCTGAACAAGCCCTTGTTCCCCTGGCTGACCACGCTGTATGACGTATGGGCCGGTCTGGATGACGAGCAAATGCAGGTGGCCAGCGAACTGGCCATGGTGGAACTGCTGCAGTCCGGTTGTACGACGGTGGCCGATCACCACTATGTGTTTTCGGGCGCCTTGCAACATGCCATTGATTGTCAGGCAGAAACCGCCCAGCGCCTAGGCGTACGCGCCGCCTTGACTCGCGGTTCCATGAGCGTGGGCCGTGATCAGGGGGGCTTGCCCCCACAAAACGTCGTTCAGGACGAGCAAACCATTCTGGACGACAGCCTGCGCCTGATTCGCCACTATCACCAGCGCGCAGATGGCGCGATGATTACGCTGGCTCTGGCCCCGTGTTCACCGTTTTCTGTCAGTCGTGAGTTGATGAGCGAAAGCGCCAAGCTGGCAGAACGCGAAGACGTACGCCTGCACACGCACTTGGCTGAAACCGAGGACGAAACCGCCTACTGCGAGCGCCTCTTTGGCATGCGTCCCCTGGACTATCTGGATCAGCAAGGCTGGCTAAGCAATCGCACCTGGCTGGCGCACGGCATTCACTTCAACGACGAAGAAATCCAGCGCCTGGGCCGGGCTGGCACGGGGATTGCCCATTGCCCCTCGTCCAATATGGTGCTGGGCAGCGGCCTGTGCCGCACCATCGAGCTGGAAGCGGCCGGTGCCCCCGTCGGTCTGGCCGTGGACGGCTCGGCTTCCAACGACCACTCCAATCTAGCCCAAGAGATGCGACAGGCACTCTTGCTGGGCCGCCTGCGCTATGAGCCGGGCCAGGTCACTCATCAAGCGGTTATTCGTTGGGCTACTCAAGGCTCGGCCCGTTGCTTGGGGCGCGAGGACATTGGTGGCCTGAACGTCGGACAGCAGGCCGACCTGGCTTTGTTCACCCTGGATGAATTGCGCTTTTCCGGCGCAGAAAACCCCTTGGCTGCCTTGCTGCTCTGCGGCGCAGACCGGGCCGACCGTGTGATGGTCGCCGGCCAGTGGCGCGTGATTGACGGCCAAGTCTGCGGCATTGATGTGCAAGACCTGATGCAACGCCATCAAGCCGCTGCTCGTCGTTTGCGCGACAAGGTACTGGATACCGCAGCGATAGCTTGAGTTTTGTAGTGACAGGGCCGACAGAGCTCTGCCTATTTCTTATTCGGAGACATTCATGACAACAGCTAAAAGGGCGGCGGATACAGCTCGCCCCGAAGACGAGAATCTGGGCCTGGGCGCGAATCTGGCCTATGGCTTTCAACACGTATTGACCATGTACGGCGGCATTATCGCCGTGCCGCTGATTATTGGTGAAGCAGCGGGTTTACCTGCCAATGAAACCGGCTTGCTGATTACCGCCTGCTTGTTCATGGGCGGTCTGGCCACCTTGCTGCAAACACTGGGCGTGCCATTTTTTGGCTGCCGTCTGCCGCTGGTTCAAGGGGTGTCGTTTTCCGGCGTCGCCACCATGATTGCTATTTTGGGCACGGGAGGCGGCTTGCCGGCCGTATTTGGCGCGGTCATTGTGGCGTCCTTGATAGGGCTGCTGATTACGCCGGTCTTTTCACGGGTGATCCGGTTCTTCCCGCCCTTGGTGACCGGCTGCGTGATTACAACGATTGGCCTGACCCTGATGCCGGTGGCCGCATTCTGGGCCATGGGTGGCAACCCGTCAGCTCCGGACTTTGGCAGCGTCGGCAATATCTCCCTGGCCGCCATGACCTTGCTGATCGTGCTCCTGCTCAGCAAGCTGGGCAGCGCCACGATCTCCCGCCTGTCCATTTTGCTGGCCATCATCATCGGTACTGTTATTGCGGTTGCCATGGGCCATGCGGATTTCTCTGCCGTCAGCCAAGGCGAGGTCTTTGCCTTGCCCAGTCTGTTTCACTTTGGCATGCCCACTTTTCAGACTGCCGCGATTATCTCCATGTTCATTGTGATCATCGTGACGCTGGTGGAAACATCGGCAGACATTCTTGCCGTAGGTGACATTATCGAGACCAAAGTTGATGCGCGTCGTCTGGGCGATGGTCTGCGTGCCGATATGCTCTCCAGCCTGATCGCGCCGATTTTCGGCTCCTTCACACAAAGCGCCTTTGCCCAGAACGTCGGCTTGGTGGCGGTAACGGGCGTGAAAAGCCGCTACGTCGTGGCTTTCGGTGGTTTGATTCTGATCGCGTTGGGTCTACTGCCCATCATGGGCCGCCTGGTTGCCGCTGTTCCCCCAGCCGTACTGGGTGGAGCGGGCATGGTCCTGTTTGGCACCGTCGCGGCCAGCGGTATTCGTACGCTGGCCAAGGTCAATTATGAAAACAATATGAACCTGATCATCGTGGCCACCGCGATCGGCGCCGGCATGATTCCGATCGTGGCTCCCAAGTTCTACGAGCACTTCCCGGTCTGGTTTGCGACGATTTTCCACTCTGGCATCAGTTCGGCTGCCCTGGTTGCGATTGTGCTGAATCTTTTGTTCAACCACTTCACCTTGGGCAATTCCGATCAACCTTCTGTTTTTGCTGCTGGTGGGGGCCGCTACCTGCGGGTCTCGGACGTGGCCAACCTTAATGAAGGTGATTACGTTGAAAACGGCAAGATCATAGACAAGAATGGCAAGGAAGTTCCCATTATTGCCGATGAACACCCTGCACCGGAACAGCCCCCGGTACTGCACACAAAACCGGGTTTAAGCAGCACCTGAGCAATGGGATCCGTTGCTAAAAGAACATAAGATCGTACCTTTAGCCACCTTTTCTCTCTAGGGAGTAAGGTGGTTTTTTTTATCCAAGCCCTTGAAATATAAGCGACTAGCCTCATCTTTCTTTAGGTAGGCGATCGAGCCCACGCCTTCCATTGCAGTAGGGCTCAGCAAAGGAAAAATGGAGATCAAGCATGGCAAACAATTTGACACGTTTTAATCCGTTTGGGGATCTGACCGGTACAGAGACATGGCGGGATTTTGAGGATATTTTCCGGCGCGTGCCAGTCGTGGGCTCTTTGGCTGGCAATACGCCACCCAGCATTCGTCTGGATGTGAACGAAAACGAACAAGCCTATCAAGTCAGTGCAGAAGTGCCTGGCATCAAAAAAGAAGATGTGCATGTCAGTGTTGAAGGCAATGTCGTCACTATCCGTGTTGAAAGCCGGCGTGAACAGGAAGAAAAGGACGGTGATACGCTCTTGCGCAGCGAACGCTACTACGGAGTGCAAACCCGTCGCTTTAGCCTGGCGCAGGACATTGACGAATCCCAGGCCAGTGCCAAATGCGAAAACGGCATTTTGGAATTGATTCTGCCCAAGAAAAAGGGCGGAGCAGGGGCCAAAAAGCTGGAAGTTCGCTAAATCAGCTTGTTAAATTGAAAACCGCGCCCTAAGTGGCGCGGTTTTTTTTTTGGCTTTCTAACTGAAATCACCAAGAGGTTAGGGCTTTTTGTTCTCCATCATATAAGTCAAGGAGCTGGCCACTAACGCACGCGTGCCGATGCGCAACGCCTTTTCATCAATCATGAATTCAGGCGAATGATTCGGTGCGCCCATTTTGTCGGAATGCGGCGAAGCGTTCAGACGCCAGAAAACCACGGGCACATTCTTGCCAAACGCACCGAAGTCCTCGGAGCCCATGCCAGGAGCCACTTCCTTAGCTCCTATCCCGTCAGTGGCCAGATCCAGAGCGGGAATCACGGTTTGGGTGGCTTTAGGATCGCTGACCAGGACTTCATAGCCCGTGTCGATACGCACAGTGGCCTTCAAATCGTGGTTCGCAGCAATGTTTTGTGCGTAGCGCTGAATCAGCTCATGCGCAGTTGCCTGGTTGTGCTTGGACAGAGAACGCACGGTGCCACTGATGTCGGCGCTTTCCGGCAGCACATTGGGGCGGTTACCGCTGTGCAGCGAGCCTACCGTTACGACAGTGGTGCCGTCCTGGGGATTGGTGCGCTGGGCAATGATGTTATTCAAAGCCACAACAGTTTCAGCGGCCGCAACAACGGGCGAGGCAGCATTCCAGGGCGAGGAGCCATGGCCGCCTTTACCTGCCAAAGAGATGGAGAACACATCACCACTGGCCATCAGGCTGCCTTGGCGGTAGCCGATACTGCCTGCGGGGTAGGAGGGGCCGATATGCTGGCCCATCACCACATCCACTTTAGGCTGGTCCAGCACGCCTTCGGCCATCATGGCGTTAGCCCCACTTAACGGTTTGCCCGGGCCTTGTTCTTCCGCCGGTTGGAATAGCAGCACAATCGTGCCGGGCAGTTCGTCGCGCATATCCGAAAACACCTTGGCCGCCCCTAGCAGCATGGCAACGTGGGTGTCGTGGCCGCAAGCGTGCGAGACCGACACTTCCTTGCCTTGCCAGGTGCTTTTGGCGACGGACTTGAAGGGTAGATCATTACGTTCCTGTACGGGCAGGGCGTCCATATCGGCTCGCAGGGCCACGACCGGCCCCGGTTTTCCACCTTTCAATACCGCCTTGACGCCAGTTTGTGCAATGCCAGTCTGGATCTGATAACCGGGCATCGTTTCCAAGGCCGCCTTGATATAGGCCGCCGTGTTGTGCTCTTGATAAGACAGCTCAGGATTTTGGTGAATATGACGACGCCACTCAATAACCTGCTGTTCCAAGGCATCGGCCTTGCTCATGGCAGTATCCATCATGGGATTACTGGCTTGCGCCGCCGTACCAGCCATTAAACACGTCGCTGCCAACAGGCTCAGGCAGAATGGATTCTTCATATAGTCTCCTGTCTTTTTGTAGTCGTAATAGCAACTGATCATAGCACTGGTATAGGCAGTAATCGGGCTGATTAATTGACACCTATAGTAGTTAGGAGCCCTTAGTGCATTCGTCCACTATTGCCTAATCGAAATAGCGTTTTTGACGGCTGAAATGACCAGGAGTCAGGCCCGTCTGTTCCTTGAAAAACGCAATAAACGCGCTGTCGCTGGCAAAGCCCAGATCCGAGGCCAACTGAGTGACACGGCCACCCGTGGAAAGCTGCTCAATCGCTTTAAGTAGACGCCATTGTTGTCGCCATTGCTGATAATTCAAGCCGGTATCGCGTTTGAAAAGGCGGCTGATGGTTTTCTCGCTGGCACCCAAATAGCGAGCTACTTCGTTCAGCGCGGGGGGCAGGGTATTCAAGCGGATTTGCTGTAAGCGGCTGTCTTTCGGCAAGGGCAGAAACAAGGCCTGATCGGGTGCCCGTTGCAATTCATCCAGCAAGACCAGCATCACATGGCGGCCCGGTGGCTGATCCCAGTTCTCATCCAGATCGGCTTGGGCGATACGGTCCAGTGCGGCAATCAGCAAATCGTTTGCCGCCAACAGTTGGACCTGCGAAGGCAAATCAGGGTAATGAGTCGGATCCAGGTACACCGACCGGTAATCCACCTGCTCGCTCATTTGCGCCTGATGGGGCAAAAGGGCAGGAATCCAGATCAAGCGCTTGGGCGGCAGCAAACACAATTGCTGATCCAGGGTGACAGTAATGCAGCCGCTGTGCGTGTACAGAATCTGGCCCCAGGGATGCTGATGCAGGCCGGAATCATGTTGTGCCAAACGGGCTGCAATCCCCAGCGCATGGCGGCCTCTCAGGTCGGGGAATGGGTCATTCGCGTGTAGGCAAGGCATGATTGTCTGATTTTATGGGTTTTTGATCAGAATAGATGTAATAGAAAAAATTGACCAGCGCTACGCTCATTCTTTTCAAATTGATGTGTGAATGGGCATGACTCGTTTTCTTCTATTAATGATCGTCTTGATCATGTTTCCGCAGGTGGTCGAGACCGCCTATAGCCCCGCTTTACCCCTTATCGCTCATACCTACGCAGTATCGGCCAGTGAAGCGGGCCAAACCTTGTCCGTCTACTTTATTGCCTTTGCGCTCGGTGTGCTGTTCTGGGGCTGGCTGTGCGACCGGGCTGGGCGCAGACCGGCTGTTTTGGCGGGTTTGACGGTGTATGGCCTGGGTTGTCTGCTCGCCCTGTTCAGCCCGAACTTCATAGTGCTCTTGCTGGCTCGCATGATGAGCGCATTTGGTGCGGCGGTCGGCTCCATTGGCGTACAAACCATGCTGCGTGATCGTTATCAAGCCGAAGAACTGGCCAAGATTTTCGGCACCATCGGAGCTGCTCTGGCGCTGAGTCCTTTGCTGGGTTTAGCCCTGGGTGTGGCTTTGTCCTCGGGTGCTCAAGTAATGCCGGTTTTTATCGGCTTATTGGTTCTGGCCTTACTTCTGTTGGCTGCTTGTCTGTTGTACCTGCCTGAAACCCGCCCCGTTCAAAACCCGCACAGCAGCTTGCTGCAAGTTCTGATTCGCCTGCTGAAAGATCCCGCAATCTGGCAGTCCGCCTTGCTGGTAGCTTTGTTCAACACCACGATTTTTGCGTTTTATCAGTGGGCCCCTTTCTTGCTGCAAGGCTTGGGTTCGGACACGCAACTCATGATGATTGCCGGTGTCTTGCTGGCTGGGGGCACGTTCATGGGGGCATTTTTAAACCGCCGCTGGCTGGCTGCGGGGCAGTCGTCCCGTAGGCTGATTTGGCGGGGCATTGCGCTGTTGGCGGTATCGGCTACTGGTCTGGAATTTGCAGGCAAACACCTGATTTTTCTGCTCCCTGCCATGCTGCTTGCGCTGGCCTATGCGGTGGCGATTCCTAACCTTTTGTCCGGCGCCTTGCAGCACTATCGCTCGGTAGCGGGTATGGCAGGTGCGGTCTTTGGCCTGATGTACAGCTTGCTGCTGGGTCTGGGCTTGGCCTTGTCAGCCTGGTGGGGGGATCTGGCTGATGTGACCCTTATTTGTGCCGTTCTGGCCGCTATTTGCCTGGCTTTACCCCTGAATAGGACTTGAGAAAAACCCTGACATGCCCTTCGTAAGGCACCTCACTATAGGGTATATTCTAATACATATGTATTGACATAGATTAAGTCGAATCACCATAATCCTTCATGTTTAAAGCAATTGAAGAGTGTGTCTGACAAACACTCAGCTTGAACATTTATCCAAAAGGAGAGGATGACATGGTGGAACAGGGGGTTATCGGAAATCCGCTCGACAAGGCCAAGCCACGCGGCGCAGTGGCCTTGCTCATGCTGTTAATGGCTGTGCTGGGTGAGATGTGCCTGGCAGCCGACTTTTATGGCTTTGCAGCCGTTATCAAAATTGTGTCGGCAGACCTGTCACTCAGCCCCGCACAAGCTGGCTTGGTGCAGGGCGCTTTCGGTGTTTCGTTCGCGCTGGGCATGTTGTTCTGGGCACCACGTGGTCGTTCCATGAGCTCGGCCCGTTTGTACCTGATTGGCTTGGGTGGCAGCGGCTTGCTCATGCTGCTGCAGACCCAGGCGCAGGATTTCACGCAGCTCTTTCTGCTGCGTCTGGTGGTGGGCTTTTTTGACTCCGCCGTCTGGGTCGGGTCCATGAAAATCGTCATGCAATGGTTTGCGCCACGCCGCCAGGGTCTGGTACTGGGCATTATTCTGGCCGCCTATTCGCTGGCCATTACCCTGGATTTTGCCTTGGGTCTGCCTTACGCCATGGCGCATGGCTGGCGTGCTTTCTTTCTGGTCCTGGGCGGGCTGACATTAAGCGCCTGCTTGATCACACAATTGGTGGTACGCGCCGGCCCTTATCAGGATCCTCACGACAAGATCAAAACCGACGCCGGTGTATTGCGCTCCATTGCCGCACGCCCCTGGATCTGGGTGGGCATTCTGGCCATTTTTGGTGCCTTGTTCTCGGTTGCCGCAACGGCGACCTGGCTGATTCCTGCCTTGATTGATGTGCAGAAAATGGCCCCCGAACAAGCCCCCTTGTTCGGCACCATTATGGGTTTGTCCCAAGTCTTTTTCCTGATTTTGGGCGGTTACGTCAGCGACCGCTTCACCCGTGTTGGCGTGATGCGTGTGGGCATGTGGCTCACCATTCTGGCGGCCAGCGCCTGTGTTCTGGTTGCCTGGCAAGCATTGCCCTACAGCGGCTTGCTGATCGTGGCCATTCTTTGTGGCGTAGGAGTCTTTCATGGTGGCTCTATTTTCAGTTACGTGGGTGAACGTTATGGCGTGAACTTGGGCCCCTGTGCTGCTGGCTACGCCGAGATGGGCGGTGTGTTTGCCACCTTTGTCGCGCCGTCCTTGCTGGGCCTGCTGCTGAGTCTGAGCGGCTCCTACGTCTGGGCCTTTGGCAGTTTCCTGGCGGTAGAAGTGCTGGTTTTTATCGGTTTCCTCCTATTGAACCGCTTGCCGTCAGCACAGCCGGACTAAAGAAATGAACAAACTTATTTTTGATCCGGCAGACCTGGCGCAATACCGGCTCCAGGCCTCGGTGGCTGATTTTGACGCTGAAATGGCCGCCTACAAGCACGCCAGTGAACAGGCCCGCGCTGCCTTGAGCACTTGTTTCAGCACGCACGCCTATGGCGATGACCCGGCAGAAAAACTGGATGTCTATGCAGCCCGCCACGCCGGTGCCCCGGTTTATTTGTTCATTCATGGTGGCTACTGGCGCATGTTGTCCAAGGACGACTCGGCCATGATGGCGCAAAGCCTGCATGCCGCCGGTGCCACAGTGATTTGCCTGGACTACGGCCTGGCTCCCGCTTACCGCCTGCCGCAGATCGTGGCGCAATGCGAACGCGCTTTGCAGTGGGTTCACGCGCATGCCAGGCAATTCAATGGCGACCCACAGCGTATTCATATTAGTGGCAGCTCGGCAGGAGGGCACTTAAGCGGCATGTTGCTGGCGGCCGATGCCCAACGCGAACAGCGCCTGATCCACAGCGCCAGCATTCTCAGCGGCGTGATGGATTTGCATCCCATCTTGCAGACCGCCGTGAATGACTGGCTGCAGTTGGACGACGAACAAGCCCAACGCTATAGCCCGGCTTTGCACCCACCAGCGCAAGGAACCCCCGTGCTCGTGGCCTGGGGCGCACTGGAACCGGCCGTCATGCACGAACAAAGCCGTCACTACGCCCGGCAATGCGAGCTGGCGGGCTGCCTGGTGCAGAGCATGTCCGTGCCAAACCGTAATCATTTCAACGTCTTGATGGATCTGGAGCAGAGCGACAGCGCATTGACGCTGGCCGTGTTGCAGACCATGAATCGTCATACCCAGGAGGAGAGACTATGACACAAGCAACTTCCCACTCCACCCTAACCGCGTGCTTTGAGCCCCGCCGTCTGGGCCACGTCAACCTGTGGGTTGATGAGCTGCAACGCGGTGAAGATTTTTACAGCCAGGTCTGCGGCCTGAAAGTGGAATTTACCGAACCTGATCTGGTGGCCACCTTTTTGGGCACCGGCCACACTCCCCATGACCTGGGCATGATGGAAACGACCAAAGGCGTGAATCGCTATGGCCGTGACGGTCTGCTGCAACTGCCCGGCACGATCGGCCTGAATCCCGGCCTGAATCACCTGGCCTGGGAATTGGAGAACGAGGCTGAACTGGTGGCTGGCTGGAGGCGTGCAAAAGAACAGGGGTGCGACATTGACATGACGGTGGACCACCAGGTCGCTCATAGCGTCTATATGTTTGACCCCGATGGCAACTACAACGAGTTCTACTGCGACACCATTAAAGACTGGCGCAGCGTGCTAGGTGGCCCCATGGAATTGCTGACCAGCCGCTGGGACCCCGAAGGGCAGGAGCCATTTTCCGAAGGCCGCTACGATGCTGACCCGGTTCTGGAAACAGTGCCTGACGCCCCGGTCCAACCCCGTCGTGTCACCCACGCCGTGCTGCGTACCGCTCAGTTGGACGCCATGCGCCACTTCTATACCG
Organism: Alcaligenes sp.; assembly: GCF_050255915.1. Classification (NCBI taxonomy): domain Bacteria; kingdom Pseudomonadati; phylum Pseudomonadota; class Betaproteobacteria; order Burkholderiales; family Alcaligenaceae; genus Alcaligenes; species Alcaligenes sp. The sequence continues at coordinate 52,977 of NZ_JBFWIQ010000009.1, read as the reverse complement.
ACGTCGCTGGTCTGGACGTGGTCTATGAAAACGATCGAGTCGTCTATTTACGTGCCGGCCTGGCCAATTATGATTACAGCCTGATTCTGGTACGTGACAAACAAGCTTCCTTCTCTCATTGTAGTTTCGAGCTGGCCAGCGTTCAGGATCTGGAACAAACGCTGGAGCGCCTGAAAGCCCAGAACATCATCCCCGTTTACGATGTGAACCTGCCCTGGAAGCGCGCTTTCTTCTTGCGTGATCCGGACGGTCTGCTCAGCGAGTGGTATGTGACGCAGGCAGGCGAGCGCGCTCTGGATCGCCATCACTCTTTGCCTTTGTGGGCGCAAGTTTAAGGAAACCAGCATGTCCGATAAAAAACGAAGTGCCTTGGTCGTAGGCGGTGGCCTGGGTGGCTTGGCAACCGCTGCCGCCTTGGCTCAGCGCGGCTGGGATGTCACCGTGCTGGAGCGCCAGTCTGAATTGCGCGCCAATGGCTCCGGTATTTATATCTGGGAAAATGGCCTGCGCGTTCTGAAGGCCTTAGGGGCTTACGAGCAAGCCATTGAAGGTGCCTTTTACGGTAGCCATTTTGAACAGCGTGACCTGAATAACGAAGTCATCGATTGCGGCCCCACACCAGCCGACCGTCGGCTGATTACCGTCATGCGCTCGCAACTGCTGAAATCCCTGGAGCAAGCAGGCAAGCGCGCCGGCGTGAAGGTTCGCACGAATGTAGAAGTCATCGCCGCTAACGCACGCGGGGAAGTTCAATTGGCCTCGGGCGAGCGCTTGCGTGCTGATCTGGTGGTAGGCGCCGATGGCATCTGGTCACGTATCCGCCAGGCTCTGGGGCTGGAGCTGGTACACGAGCAAACTCGCGAAGGGGCCTTACGCACCATGATCGAGCGCAGGCCGGGCGACACCCAAGAGCAAGATGCTCAAAAATACATCGAGAACTGGAACGGCCTGCATCGTTTGTTGATTACGCCAGTCAGTGAAACCCAAACCTATCTGGCCCTGACTTGTCCACACGACGATGTGCGCGCCAGCAATACCCAGATCGACAAGGAATACTGGTCCGCTTTGTTCCCGCATTGGGCACACCTGATTGCGCGTGCCGATGGCCCAGTCAGTTGGGGACGTTACAGTGTGACACGCTGCAAAACCTGGTCCAGCGGCCGTACGGCGATTTTAGGTGACGCGGCTCATGCTCAACCTCCGAATCTGGGGCAGGGCGGGGGCATGGCCATGCAAAATGGTCTGGCTCTGGCCACCTTCCTGGAAAAGGTCCAGGATGTGCGCGATATACCCGACGCCTTGGAGGCCTGGGAGAACAATGAGCGCGAGATTGTTGAGCACTGCCAGAAGTGGTCCTGTTTATATGGCGAGATCAGTGCCTTGCCCGATGCCGTGCGTACGCAAGTTGTGCGTTCTGCCATGGCCAATCCCTGGAGCTACGCGCAGATTTTCCGCGCTGCCAGTCATACGCCGACGGGCACTGTCCAAGCAGAGCGCTGCTAGTATACTGACGGTCCGCTTGTCGCTCCGGTTTCATGGGGCGTCAAGCGCAGGACTGACTCCTCCAAGGCACCATGAGCAAAACTTCCGTTTCCATCCCTGATAGCTGTGTAGAAACCAATCTGGCCTTCCAGATGGCAAGCATTATCTACAAGTTGGACCAAACGCTAAGATCGACCACCTTGCGTGAGCACAATATGACTTATGTGCATTTTCGGGTCTTGCAATATCTGTGGGATGAAGACGGGCGCAGCATCGGTGAAATTGCCAAGGCCATTGTCGTGCATCAACCGGTCTTGAGCCGGGTGATTGATCAAATGCAAGAGCGTGAATTGGTGCAGCGTCGCGCAGACGAAAACGACAGTCGCTATATGCGTGTGTACCTGAGCGAAACGGGCCGCGAACGCTATGCGCAAGTCTGGCCCGCCGCCAAGGCAATGATTGATAACGCCCTGTCCGTGCTCAGTCCTGATGAGCGCGAAGACTTTGGCCGCATGCTGCGCCATGTCGCCGCGCATCTGGCGACCTGAGGCAAGGGTTAACGCTGGGTCTGGCCCGGTAGATTGGCCCGAATCAAACGACCCGCAATGGAATCGGTATGGGGCAGATCCGGCAAGGCATCACCCGGGCCAAACCAGCGCGCGTCATTGATCTCGTCAGCCTGGATATGCAAATCACCGCCCGCATATTCGGCGGTATAAGCCACCATCAAAGAATGTGGAAAAGGCCAGGACTGACTGCCGAAATACTGGATACGGTCCACGCGCAGTCCCACCTCCTCCATCACCTCGCGGTGAATGGCTTCTTCCAGATTCTCACCAGCTTCCACGAAACCGGCCAAGGCGGTGTAACGCGCCGTGGCATACGTAGAGTGGCAGGCCAACAAGATACGGTCCTTGTCGCGGATCAGCACCATCATGGCCGGGGAGATTCGGGGGTAGGCCGAGAAGCCACAGGAAGTGCAGCGAAAACACAGCTCATGCTTGACGCGTTCCATGGCGGAGCCGCACACCCCACAGTAACGATGACTACGTGCCCATTCTGAGACTTGAAAAGCCCGGTTCACCAGACTGGCTTGATCGCCCAACTGCGAGAGCACGCCGCGCAAGGGACGAAAGATAAAGCCATCTGGAGCCGGGGTCTGGACGGCGACGTGGCAGGCAAAATCCTGACAATCCTCGCCCGGAAAAAGAGCATGCCATTGCGCCGGAGCTAAATCCAGAGCGGGTTTGGCGGGAATTAAGGTTTGCCCTTCCTGGCTGCTGACCAATATTTCATTTCCACGAAAAATGAAATTCATGTGTTTCCTGTCCTTTAATAAGCCGCCTAAGTGCAGCGCAACGCTGGCTATTGTACGGGAAGGCCAAAGGTGAAAAAAGGCGGAAAAAATACAGCAGGCCAAGCAAGGTATCAAGGTCAGGGACAGAGAAAACGGCTGTTTTAAAACCAGAAACACAGTTGTCAAAGAGATGACGTTTGTCATGACTTTATTTGCCATACCCCAGGACAAAACGTGCAAGCCAACTAATTAGCAGGCAGATAATTAAGCATGTATTTATTTAAACTTAATGACTTGTTTTTAAATTTTTAAAAGCGAATTCATTATTTATAAAAATCATTTCTTATTTTTGTTTTATTTTTTTATTTTAAAAATTTCTGTTTTATTTTTATATATTAAGGCGGCTTATAAAGTGTTGATGTTTTTTACTCATTCAACCAGACCACTTTTAAAAAAATACTGCCGGGAGTTTGGTGCTCATCCGGAAAGGCCCACAAAAAAACCGCCAGATCTGAACCAGACGGTTTTCTGAAAAAAACCGCATAAACCTTGGGGGTTAATGCGGTTTAAGCAGACAGCACCTGCAAAAAAAACTGTGGGAAGGGAAAAAAAAGAGGCTGACTTGGTTTTACTCGATGTTTTGGGTTTGTTCGCGCAGTTGCTCAATACACAGCTTCAGGTCGATAGAGGCACGTGTCACATCCATGCTGCCAGCCTTGGAGCCCAAGGTATTGGCCTCACGGTTCATCTCCTGGAACAAGAAGTCCAAACGCTTACCGGTGCTGCCTTGGCGGGTACTTTTCTTGTTGGACGCCACACTGGTATCGCCGTTCAGAATCAGCTCCAGCTCGGTCAAATGCGAACGCAGGCGGGCGATTTCCTCGGCCACATCAATACGCAGAGAGAAGACAGCCGCTTCCTGGGCAACGCGGGCAGACAGCTCTTGGCCCGAAATCAGGGCAAAGCCGTCTGGGCTGGCTTGCAGCAAGGCGTCATGCAGGCGAGTAGCAATCTTGTTCTTTTGCTCTGTCAGGATTGCGGGCAGGTGCTGCTCGACCTCGTCCACAATGGCGCTTATGTCTTGACGAATAGCCAGCATAGCTTGTGCCAGACGCTGGCCTTCACGTTCTCGGGTGGCCTGAAAATCCAGCAAGGCAGCCTCAAACGCCTCACTGACCATGGGTAGCCAGACTTGCGGGTCCATGCCCGAATTATTGCCGCTTTGATTGCTCAACAAGGTATGCAACTCGGGCGCAGGCAGGTCCGGAATGGCAACACGTGCTACTTGCAGCATCTGCGCCGTGCGCTCGACCGCTTCCATGTCCAGGTTTCGTTGCTGATCCGTGCCACTACGGGCAAAGTTGACCCGCAATTCCAGCTTGCCGCGCTGCACGCCCTTTGCAGCCAGCTCACGCAGCAGATTCTCTGCAAAACGCAGCTCTTCGGGCAGACGCAGATTCAGGTCCAGAAAGCGGTTGTTGACGCTGCGCATCTCGATATTGATGGTGCCTGCTTCGGACTCGGCCTTGGCGCTGCCAAACGCGGTCATGCTACGGATCATGGGTGGGTCACTTTAAGAATGGAATAAAGCCGCCAATTGTACTCTCAGGTCCCGGCTTTGGCCGCTCCTCTTGCCGCGACAAAGCTCTATACTTCAGGTATTCAAGGCCTCCAAGGGCCGATTTTTTTATCATCACTAAGGGCAGTCATGCTACGAATCCTGCATACAGCCGATTGGCAAATAGGTCGCCAGTACTCGCGTTTCGAGCTGGAGGACGCGGCCGCCCTGGCTGAGGCGCGTTTCAAGGCTATCGAGAAGCTGGCCGCGCTGGCTACAGAGCATCGTGCCGATTTGTTGGTAATAGCAGGCGACGTCTTTGATTCGCAGACCCTGAGCGATCGCAATCTGCGCCGCAGTTTCAATGCCATGGCGGGTTTTACCGGACCCTGGCTGCTCCTGCCTGGCAACCATGACGCGGCGTTGAGCGAAAGCGTCTGGACACGCGCGCGTCGCTTGAACTGCATTCCCGATTACGTGCATGTGCTTGATACACCGGAGCTTTTTCTGCTGGATAGCCTGAAACTTGCGGTCCTGCCTGCGCCTTTGACGCAACGCCAGACCTATCAGGACTTGAGCGACTGGTTCGATCAGGCCGAAAGCCCGGCGGGCTACTGGCGTTTGGGTTTGGCACACGGCAGCGTCAGCGGACTGCTGGAGCATCTGGATAGCCATAACCTGATTGATCAGAACCGCGTACAGCGCGCCAAACTGGACTATCTGGCGCTGGGCGACTGGCACGGCACCGTCAAAATCAACGACCGCTGTTACTACAGCGGCACACCCGAGCCGGACCGCTTTCGGGATAACGACTCCGGCCAGGCCTTGCTGGTGGAAATCAGCGAACCGGGCGCAACGCCCGTGGTTCAAGCCTTGCCGGTTGCCCAGCACCCTTGGCGCAGCATCCAACACCAGTTGAATGACGACACGGAGCTGGACCTGCTGGAGCGGGAATTGAATGCCTTGACCGATCAAAGCGTGGTGGAGCTGGAGCTGTCTGGCCAACTGAGCCTGAGCGGTTTTGAGCGTCTGGAGAGCATTCTGGGACAGGCCCAAGGCCGTTGCCGCGCCTGGGATTGCCAGCGCGAGGCCTTGCGTCTGGCGCCTTCTGAAGAAGATCTGGACGCCTTGCACGCTGATGGTTATCTGCAAGCTGCCCTGAAACAACTGCAGGAGCTGCGTCACGGCAGCCAGCAGCAAGCCGCTGAAGATGCCTTGTTGATTCTGGCCGGTTTGCTGCGCGATAAGGAAGGTGGTCATGCACATTAAGTCCCTGCGCGTAGAGCAATTCAAGCGCTTTCGCCAGCCCGTCTCACTGGACAAGCTGGAACCGGGCCTGAATATCATCAGCGCCCCTAACGAGGCCGGTAAAAGTACCTTGGCCGAAGCCTTGCGCACGGTGTTTTTCGAGCGCTATGGCACGGGCAGCCTGACAAAAATCCTGCCTTGGGGCGATTCCTCGGCCGCGCCGGAAATCGAGCTGGATTTCAGCCTGAACGGCCAGGACATGCGCCTGAGCAAGCGTTTCCTGAAGCGCAAACGCTGCGATCTGTATATAGGCACTCAGCACCTGGACAATGACGAGGCCGAGCAATATCTGGCCCAGCAAATGGGTTTTGAGTACGCCGTCAAAGGCAGCAGCCAGGCCCGTAACTGGGGCGTGCCGGGCCTGTTGTGGATTGAGCAAGGGCAGGGCCAGGACCTGCGCAGCTCGGTCGAACACGCCAGCGGCACCTTGCAGCAGGCATTGGGTAGTGAAATTGCAGATCTGACCAGTGCAGACGGAGATTATCTGATCGAACAGGCCCAGCAACAGCTGGACCAATATGTGACTCAAGCTCAAGGACAGCCGCGCGGCGTCTGGCTGGCAGCGCAGAAAGAAACCAAGGAGCTGGAAGAGCAGTTACAGAGCCAGCAGTCTGCCTTGCAGCAGTATCAGCAATGGGTGGACGAACTGGCGCAGGCCCGTAAGCAAATTGCCCACGCCGAAGCTAACCGCCCTTGGGAACAGTTGCGCGAGCAGGCCAAAAAAGTTCAGGTGCAGTTGCTTCAAGCCCGCCAATTGCAGGAACGGGCCAAGGAGCTGCAACAAGCGTTGACCATGCTGGCAGAGCGTGAAAAGCTCTATCAGCAGGCTGGGGAACGCGACCAGGAATGGGCCAGCCAACGCAGCCAACGCGCAGCGCAGGTGAAATCCTTGGTCGCCAAGCTGGAGCAAGAGCAGAGCACACTCAATAGCCTGAATCAACGTCTGGAGCAGGCCCGCAGCCATAGAGACGCCAGCCTGCAGGAACAGGAACGCGCCCGTACCTGGCAACAATGGTTTCAAGATCAAGCCAGCTTTGACGGCACGCAACAGCAATTGCAGCAAGTGCAAGGGCAGTTGGAAGAGCTGGGCAAGCTGGAAATCCAGCTGGCGCAATGCGGTGCCGCTTTGGTGCAGTTGAAAATCAGTGACGAGGCACTGGATCAGTTACGCCAGCAACACCAGCTTATTCAGCGCTTGCAGCACCAGCTGGAGACCATTTCCACCGAATTGCAGATCGAACTGCAAGACGGAGCCAGCCTGTTGCTGGACGGCGAATCCATTCAAGGTCAGCATCGCGCCCACCTTAGCGGCAGCACCTTGATTGAGCTACCCGGAATGGGCCAGCTACGCATCATTCCCGGTGGTCGCGATCTGGGTAAAGTACAGCAACAATTGGCGCAAACCCAGCAAGAATACGTACAGACGCTTGACCAACTGGGCGGGAAAAGCCTGGAAGAGCTGGAGCGCCGCCGCGAGCAATATCGGGAACAAGAGCAGCAAGATCGGCTGTTACGCAGCTCCATGAAAGCACTGGCTCCACAAGGCAAAGCGCATTTGCAAGGTCTGGTTCAGGCCGCTCAACAACGCGTAGCCCCGCAACGCCCACAAGGCGAGGCCATCGAGGCCTCGGAGCTGGGCCGTATCGCCCAGGCCGCCACCATGGCCGAGCAGCAGTACCGTGCGCTGGAAAGCGGCTGGCATGATGCCCGCGAAGCCGTCGCCCGCACCCAGGCCCGTCTGGAACAGGCCCAGGCTGAAGCCAATAGCCTTGAACAACAATGGGCTGACCCACAACGCCAGCAAGCACAGCAGGAGCGCGAGCAGCAATGGGGACAACTGCGCCTGCAACGCGAGCAGCAACTGGCCGATCAAAAGGCGTTGGAAGCCGAACTGGCCGCCTTGCCCGTCTCGGTTCTCGAGCAGGACCTGGAACGTCTGGAGCGCAGCGCCCAGCAGCAGGAGCAAAGCTATAACGAGGCCCGTCTGGCCGCCCAACTGGTGCAAACCAAGCTGGAAACCCACGGTGCGCAAGGCCTGGAAGAGCAAATCGACCAGACCTCGCTACGTCTGCACGACTGCCAGCGCCGTTGTGCCACTTACGAGCGCCGTGTCGCAGCCCTGCGCCTTTTGTTGTCTGTCCTGCGAGAACAGCGCAACGCCTTGACCCAACAATTACACGAACCTTTGCAAAAGCACATCAACCACTATCTGCGCCTGCTTTTGGGCAAGGCTCAGGTGGAGCTGGACGAGCATCTGGCCCCACGCTGGTTGCAACGCGACAGTGGGCAAGGGCTGGCGGACGATATCGACGGTTTGAGCTTTGGCGCACGCGAGCAAATTGGTCTGATTGCGCGCCTGGCCTATGCGGATCTATTGCAGCAAGCCGGACGTCCTACCTTGCTAATTCTGGATGACGTGCTGGTCCACAGCGACAACGATCGGCTGGGTGCCATGAAGCGCATTATTCACGATGCCGCCCAACGCCATCAGATCCTGCTTTTCACCTGTCAGGCCGATAAGTGGATGGACATGGGTGTGGCGCTACGGCCTGTCCCGCAAGGCGTACAATAAGCGTTTTGAATGTTATCCGGAGCCTAGCCTTGTCTGAAAACGCTACGATTGCACGCCCCTCGGGTCGATCTGCTGCACAATGCCGTCCTATCGAACTGGTGACCGGTTTTACCCGTCACGCCGAAGGCTCGGTACTGATCCGTCTGGGTGAAACCCATGTTTTGTGCAATGCCAGCGTGCTCGACAAAGTCCCTCCCTTTCTGAAAGGCAAGGAGCAGGGCTGGGTAACGGCAGAATACGGCATGCTGCCTCGCTCTACACACACCCGCTCGGACCGTGAAGCCGCCCGTGGCAAGCAAAATGGCCGCACCCAGGAAATCCAGCGTCTGATCGGCCGCAGCCTGCGCGCCGTCTTCGATCTAAAAGCCCTGGGCGAGCGCACCATTCACATTGACTGCGACGTTTTGCAAGCCGACGGCGGCACCCGCTGCGCCAGCATTACCGGCGCCTGGGTGGCTGCCAGTCTGGCCGTACGCGGTCTGCAAGAGCAGGGCAAGCTGCAAGCCTCGCCCATTCAGGATCAGTTGGCGGCCGTCTCGGTCGGTGTCTTCGAATCCAATCCCGTACTGGATCTGGACTATCTGGAAGACTCCGCCTGCGGCGTGGACATGAATATCGTCATGACAGGCAGCGGCAATCTGGTGGAAGTGCAGGGCACTGCCGAAGGCCAGACCTTTGCACGACCCACCTTGAACAGCTTGCTGGATCTGGCCGAGCAGGGCATTGCCGAACTGATGCAAGCCCAGAAACAAGCTTTGCAGGGCTGATTGTTATGAATTGGGTTTGTCCTGCCACCTACGCCACACGGCTAGGCGACGGGACAAACCTGCTATTGGGACGCCGTGCCGTTCCGCGCAGCATCCACTGCCTGGCACGGCGCCTTGCCATTTTTACTGAACAGGGCGCTTTGCCGCCTGCAGCGACTTATGAACACTGAATCCAAGCGTGTTGTCCTGGCCTCCAACAATGCCGGCAAGCTCAAGGAGTTTTCCGCCATCCTGGCCCAGGCCGGTATCAGCATGGTCCCGCAAGGCCAATTGGACATTCCTGAGGCCGAGGAACCCTTTGCTACTTTTATCGAGAATGCGCTGGCCAAGGCTCGCCATGCCAGCCAGTTAAGCGGCTTACCCGCCTTGGCCGACGACTCCGGCCTGTGTGTGCGCGCCCTGGACCAAGCTCCCGGCGTGTACTCCGCTCGTTTTGCCGCCCGCGAACTGGGTGGTGAAAAGTCCGATGCTGCCAATAACGCTTTGCTGGTCCAACGTCTGCAAGGACAACGCGACCGCCGCGCCTGTTATGTGGCCGTTCTGGTGTATGTGCGCCATGCCCAGGACCCACGGCCTATCGTGATTGAAGGCGTCTGGGAAGGGGAGATTCAGGATCAGCCCGTTGGCGAGAATGGCTTTGGCTACGATCCGCATTTTTACCTGCCTGAATTCAAGCAAACCGCGGCGCAGCTCTCGCCGGAAGTGAAGAACCAATACAGCCACCGGGCGCAAGCCATGCAAGCACTGCTGGCCCGTCTGGCCGCCGAGTAAAAACATGACTGTTTTTTCTCCCGAAGTGCGCATTCGGCCTGGCTCCGGCCCTGCCACTTTGCTTCCCAGTCTGCCTCCCTTGTCTGTGTACGTTCACGTGCCCTGGTGCGTGCGCAAATGCCCGTACTGTGACTTCAACTCACACGAAGCACCGGCTGAGCTACCCGAAAACGAGTATCTGGACGCCTTGCAAGCCGATCTGGAGCAAACCTTGCCACTGGTCTGGGGCAGACAGGTGATTTCCGTGTTTATCGGTGGCGGCACGCCCAGCCTGCTGTCGGCCCAGGCGCTGGACCGCATGTTGGCCTTGCTGCGTTCCCATCTGAACCTGCTGCCGGATGCAGAAATCACCCTGGAAGCCAATCCCGGTGCCTCGGAAGCCTCGCGCTTCATGGACTTTGCGCAAAGCGGTGTAAACCGGATTTCTTTGGGTATTCAGAGCTTTAACGATCAAGCCCTGAAGGCACTGGGTCGTATTCATGACAGCCAGCAAGCACGGCAGGCCATTGAAGCCGCCATGAAGGCTGTGGAGCGCGTCAATCTGGACATCATGTACGCCTTGCCGGGCCAGACCCCAACGCAATCCGAGCAGGACATTGTGCAAGCCATGTCGTATGAGACCGAGCATTTGTCGCTTTACCATTTGACGCTGGAACCCAATACCGTCTTTGCCAAATACCCGCCCGCCTTGCCCGATGACGACGATAGCGCCGCCATGCAGGACAGGTTGATCGAGTTAACTGCCAGCCGTGGATGGAACCAGTACGAGATTTCAGCCTACAGCAAGCGGGGTGGCCATAGCCGCCACAATCTGAATTACTGGGAATTTGGCGACTATATCGGCATCGGCCCAGGGGCCCACGGCAAGCTGTCCTTTCACGACCGTATTATCCGTACGGCGACCACCCGCAGCCCGGCGCAGTGGATGCAGAACGCCATCAAGCGCGACGGCAGCCACTATGCGCATAACGCCCGCGTCATGCCCAAAGAACTGCCTTTCGAGTTCATGCTGAACGTGCTGCGTCTGAAAGAGGGTGTACCTGCCCAGTACTTCCAGGAGCGTACAGGCATACCACTTGCGCAGATCCTTCCCGTCATCAAGCGCAATATCGAGAAAGGTTTGCTGGCTGCCGACCCGGTTCGCGTTCGTACCACCGATTTAGGCTGGCGATTCTTAAATGATTTACAGGAATCATTCCTGCCAGATGAAGGCTCCTGACATTTAATTGTTTATTTAAGACATTTTTTATTGTGCATCCGCACAATTGCTCTACAATTAATTTCTGGTAAGTCCTATGCCATAACGAATTTATCGATGCCGGTCTGTTTGCATCAATTCAGCCCCGATTTTGATAAGCGTGTTGAAGACCTGCCTTAGTGGGTTACACAATGATCCGCGCCACTCCTCCTCACTTTTTGTTAACGTCATTGACGCTGGAGTAATCATGTCCTCCCCCGAAGATGTTCTGAAGATCATTGCCGAACGCGAAATCACGTTTGTCGATTTCCGCTTTACCGATACTCTGGGCCGCGAGCACCACTTGACCACCCCCGCACACGCGGTGGACGAGGATCGCTTTGAGTCTGGTGTCGCTTTTGACGGCTCTTCCTTGCCTGGCTGGAAAGGAATTGAAGCCTCGGACATGTTGCTCATCCCGGACGCCAAAACCGCCCGTATGGACCCGTTCCGTGAAGAGCCCACCTTGATTCTGACCTGCGATGTGGTCGAGCCTTCCGATTTGAAAGGCTACGACCGCGACCCTCGTTCGCTGGCCAAACGTGCTGAAGCCTATCTGCGCTCCAGTGGTTTGGGCGATACCGCGTACTTTGGTCCCGAGCCGGAATTCTTCGTGTTCGACGGTATTACCTGGAACGACGACATGTCGGGCAGCTTCGTGAAGATTCGTTCCGAAGAAGCCCCTTGGTCGCGCGGTCTGGAACTCAATGGCAACAACCTGGGGCACCGTCCTGGTGTCAAAGGCGGTTACGTTCCTGTTTCACCCACGGATTCGTTTGCCGACTTGCGCTCCGAAATGTGTTTGTTGCTGGAACAGCAGGGCGTTCCTGTTGAAATCCATCACCACGAAGTGGCGGCCCCCGGTCAACTGGAAATCGGCACTCGCTTCTCGACTCTGGTCGAGCGTGCTGACTGGAACCAGATCCTGAAATACACCGTCCACAACGTGGCGCATGTTTATGGCAAAACAGCCACTTTCATGCCCAAGCCTGTCGTTGGTGATAACGGCTCTGGCATGCACGTACACCAGTCTATCTGGAAAGACGGCCAGAACTTGTTTGCCGGTAACGAATACGCCGGTCTGTCCGAGTTCGCCTTGTTCTACATTGGCGGCATCATCAAGCACGCCCGTGCTCTGAACGCCATCACCAACCCCTCAACCAACTCCTACAAGCGTCTGGTTCCGCACTTTGAAGCCCCGGTCAAGCTGGCGTACTCCGCCCGTAACCGTTCGGCCTCGATCCGCATTCCTTACGTCAGCAACCCCAAGGCACGTCGTGTTGAAGCCCGCTTCCCCGATCCAATGGCCAACCCTTACCTGGCTTTCTCGGCCTTGATGATGGCCGGCCTGGACGGTGTGCAAAACAAGATTCACCCCGGCGATGCCGCCGACAAGAACTTGTACGATCTGCCACCCGAAGAGGATGCAAAAATCCCAACCGTTTGTGTGTCGCTGGAACAGGCTATCGAGTCCCTGGACAAAGATCGCGAATTCCTGACCCGTGGCGGTGTGTTCAGCAATGAAATGCTGGACGCCTACATTGAGCTGAAACAAGCCGAAATCACTCGTTTGCGCATGGTGCCGCATCCGGTTGAGTTCGACATGTACTACGGCCTGTAAGATGAAAGGCACTGGCTTTGGCCAGTACAAACAAAAAGAGCGGCTTTCGGGCCGCTCTTTTTATAGGCTTACCAACCGTCGTCGTGCCTATACGTAGCAATCCAGGAGCCAGACCTTCACGGTATGTTATTTCTCTGTAGCCGCAAGGACATTGCCGGCTTGCACCTGCAATTCATGCTTAGACAATCAACCAGACACAGTCTATAAATCACGATCGGTATGGAAGTAGAGATGGATTTGATTTTCCAATGGAAACGGCTGGACGATCTGTCCACGCGAGAAATGTACGCGATCATCCAGGCGCGCGAAGCCGTGTTTGTGGTCGAGCAACAGTGCGCCTACCAGGACGTGGACGGCCTGGATTTGCATTCCTGGCATTTGTCCGTGCTCAAAGCTAATGAGCTGGTTGCCTATGCCCGTGTCGTCGCGCCCGGTTTGAAATATGCCGAGCCTTCGATTGGCCGCGTCCTGACCTTGGCCCAGTTTCGCAGCCTGAAAATTGGCTATGCACTGGTGGCCGAAGCCATCCGCTTTACCGAAGCCCATTATCCTGGCGCAGGCATACGCATTGGCGCACAGGCGCATTTGCAAAAGTTCTACGGTTCTTTAGGGTTTGAACCTGTGGGCGAGGTCTACGACGAAGACGGCATTCCTCATATTGATATGCTCAAACCGAGTGTCCTTGCTCGATAGCCTCATTAAGTAGCGTGGCGATAGAAACGCAACGTTGCACGACGGTAACAACTGCCTCTGCCCGGTTTTGCTCCGTATAAAGCTCAGATCCTGGCTCTTGGCACGCCAGACATGACAAAGGCCGGAGAGAATCCTCAACCAGCCCCAAAAATTTGACTTGCAAGGACAAGTATCAAAGCATTCGATACCCGGCAACAAGCGATAAATAATAAGCGTCAGCCTCCAAATCTAGTTCGTGTCTAATCCAGGCAAAGTACCGCTCTCGCCTTGCTCCTTTAGATACTCAATCAAGGCCCGCGCCGAGTTCGACAGGTGCCGTCGATGCGTATAAGCCAGCACCAAACGCAAAGGAGCAGGCGACAAGGGTAGGGGGACTGGAACCAAACGTCCTTGAGCAATGTCGGTTTCACATCCTTGGCGTGCCAACATCGCAAAACCCAAACCTTTGACGGCACCAGCCCCAGCCAGCAAACCGCTATTGACGCGAAAACGGCTGGAAACATTCAGAACGTGAAAACGACCATCAGGCAAAACAAACTGCCAGGCCTGACCATCCAAGGCTGTATCGGTCGTAATGCAGGGTAAATGCTCCAATTCTTCCAGGCTGCTCGGCATGCCGTATTGCTCGATCAACGCAGGCGCAGCCACAACCTGGCAATCGAAAGAACATAGCGGCTGCACCACGAGACTGCTGTCTGGCAGAGCACCCCGGCACATCAACAAAGCCAGATCAAAATCCTGCATCAGCACGCCAGGGCCTTCCAAATTGGTCTGACAATGTAGCTCCAGATCAGGGTGCTGGGACGCGAAATCGGCCAGAGCACCGGCGAATAAAACCGGCCCCACCTCCGATGGAATACAAATTCTTAAGCGGCCTGACAAACGGGTACGTTGATCCAGCAAATCCTGCTCAGCCTGCCTCAAGGCTCCCCACCAAGGCTGGAGCGTGTCAAACAGGCCTTGGCCAACGCTGGTGAGACGCAGTTGCCGGGAACTGCGCTCCAGCAAACGCTGCCCAATCTGCCGCTCCAGTTGCGCTACATAGCGGCTGACATTCGAGGTTGGTAAATCCAAGGCCTGTGCTGCAGCGGTAAAACTACCGCTCTCAGCAACTTGTACAAAAACCCGCAAGGCATTTAGATTCAGTTGGGAACTCATGGATTATCCCGGTTTTGATAAATAAACATTCAAATTATAGAGACTGCATATCAAAACCGAGAGCAGTTAGGCTAAAGCCTTTCTTGTTGGTATCTATCACCATGTCTGATTCTGACGTATGTCACCCCCGGCTTTGTGCCCATGCTGTGTCGTTCATCCAGTTTGTTCATGCCCTGGAGTTTATGGCCTTAACGCCTTTGTTTGTCTGGATGGCAGTGGATTTTGATGTCCCTGCGACCTACGCCGGTTATGTCGCCTCCATCTACATGGGGGCTGCCGCCTTGTCTGGCATATTGGCGGCACGCTGGATGCATCGAGTGGCTTTAAAGCCCTTGTTGCTACTGGCCCTGGTTCTGTTGGCCGTGCTCACAGCCTGGGGCGCGAACAGTTCTGCATTTGGACTATTTCTGATACTGCGCCTGGGCGCCGGTTTGCTCGGCGGTTTTCTGATGAGTGCAGCCATGGCTTTGCTGCTGACTGACCTGAATGCCGAGCAACGGACCGACGCGATTGCGATTGTCGTCAGCGCATTTGCCCTGGTCAGCATTGTCGGAATGCCCGCCACCTTGCTCATCGCTGTGGAGCTGGGTTGGCGTATCGCCTTGCTGGTTCTGGCCGGACTTTGCTTGCTGGCTGCCGCGCTGGCCTATCGCTACCTGCCTTCACGCACTCCCACATCCGCCCAGCAAGTACCTCAACTGTGTTTGGGAAAAGAGGCGTGGCGCTGGTTATGCTTGCCGGCTGTTGCACAAGCAGGGTCACTGCTGCTCATCCCGGTTCTGATCCCTGTTTTAACCTTGTGCTACGGCTCTGAGCTCAAACACATGCCAGCGACGTTCATTCTGAGTGGCGTTGCGGCTTGGCTGGCCTCACGTCTGTCCGCCATAGCTATCAAGAAATGGGGGCAGGTCCGAACATCTGAGCTGGGCACACTGCTTCTGATCCTGTCCTTGATCATGCTGGCCTTGAAATGGGGCACAGCCCAAGGATTCATGATTCTGTTCATGGCAGGCAGCTACATCCGTCTTGTGTGTGCCAGCGCTTGCAGTGCGAGCTATCCCAATCACGTGCAGCGAGGTCGTTTCATGGCGCTACAAACTACAACGAACCATCTTGGCAGCTTTATTGCCTTGGCCCTTCCATCCACGATCTTGAATGGTCAGGACCTGTCTCTATCAGCGCTCTATACCTTGCTGTGTCTGATGGCACTTGTTGCTGTAGCCTTGCCTATTTTCCTGCGCAGCACTGTCGCCAGACTGAATCCCCATCACGATCAGACACAGGCGGTGGATCACTAACACGCCTAACGCTCTACATCTGCTTACTGATCCCCAAAAGCACCTGGTTTAGGGTGGCAGATTAACGCTTGCATAAGCGTCTAAGGGAGGTCAATTACCGAACGGCATCACGTCAAAGGAGAGTCGCATATGGCTACGCACACCGCCAAACGCGCCAAGCTTTACCGCATGGTGACGGCAGAACATATCTGCCCCTTCGGGCTGAAAGCACGCGCACTGCTCAAACGTAAAGGCTACGAAGTGGAAGATCACTGGCTTGAAAATCGGGAAGAGATCGATGCTTTCAAGGCCCAACATCACGTCCGCACCACACCGCAAACTTTTATCGATGCAAAGCGGATAGGGGGCTACGACGAACTGGTCGAGCACTTCGGCGGGACAGTCAAAGACAAGGATGCTGTCAGCTACACACCTGTAATCGCCTTATTGATGATGGCTGCCTTGATGGCTCTGGCCGTTTCCTGGGCGACCTTTGAGCAAATCGTGCGCCTTCAGACACTAGAGTGGTTTATTGCCATTGCCATGTGTTTGTTGGCCGTGCAAAAACTCAAAGATGTGGATGGCTTTGCCACCATGTTTCTTAACTACGACTTGCTCGCCCAGCGATGGGTGCGCTACGCCTACCTGTATCCCTTTGGCGAAGCCTTGGCAGGCGTGTTGATGTTGGCTGGTGCCATGATGTGGCTGTCGGTGCCCATTGCATTAGTGATTGGCAGCATTGGGGCCTGGTCTGTGTTCAAGGCCGTTTATATCGACAAACGTGAACTGAAATGCGCCTGCGTAGGTGGCGACAGCAAGGTTCCTCTGGGCTTTGTATCCCTGACTGAAAACCTGATGATGGTTGCGATGGCGGTATGGATGATGATCAAGCCATTCTTGCTGGGCACGTAAACAACCGGCGCCTCATCGCCCCGCAGCAGAAAACGGCGTCTAGCGGGCTACGACGGTACTGTGGTTTTTACAGCTCCGCAGGTTCCCCACGCAAAAAGGCCTGGGCCCGCTGCGCCATGATGGCTTCACGGCGAACAAAATCCGCCACAAAGTCATTCACGGGGTGGTGGTGCAAGCTGTAAGGGGAATCCCACTGGACAATTTTGCCAGCCTGCATCACGCCAATACGATCAGCAATCGCAAACGCTTCAGCCTGATTATGGGTCACTAAAATCGCAGTCATACCTGCGCCTTTCAGAATGTCGCGCACCTCGAACGCAAGACGCTCGCGAGTATCTACATCCAGATTAGAAAAAGGTTCATCGAGCAATAGCAGGGAAGGCTTGGGGGCCAAGGCCCGTGCCAAAGCCACGCGCTGCTGCTGCCCCCCCGACAACTCATGCGGATAGCGCTGCGCCAAGCGGGCCAGATCCACCAGTTCCAGCATCTCCAGCACTCGGGCCTGACGCTGAGCTTTATCCCATTTACGCAGGCCAAAGGCCACGTTCTTTTCTACCGTCAAGTGAGGAAAAAGGGCGTAATCCTGGAACATCATGCCCACATGGCGATCTTCTGGTGGCACTTGATGAGAAACAGCCGACAAGACATGGCCATTTAACAGAATATGTCCGGCACGCAAAGGCTCGAAACCGGCAATGGCTCGCAAGACCGTGGTCTTGCCGCAGCCCGATGCACCTAGCAGACAGCCAATCTCCCCTTGGGGCAGGTGCAGGCTGAGCTGATCAACAACCGGTCGAAAGCCTTCAGACGTTTCATAAGACAGGGTAATTGCCTGCAAATCCAGAAAATCATTCATGATGCGCGTGGGCCAGAGGCCATCAATTGAGTACGTGCCAATAAAATAACGGGGATCAAACCAGCCAAAACAATGGCCAAGGCGGCAACGGCGCCTTCCTCGTAAGTCCCACGAGCCGCTTCCGCATACAGCCAGGTTGCCAATGTCTCGAAATTCATCGGGCGCAGCAACAAGGTAGCGGGTAGCTCCTTCATGGCATCAACAAAAATAAGCAGGGCAGCGGCGCCCATCGCGGGGCGCAGCAAGGGCAAATGTACGCGTTTTAACGTACCTGCCGGAGACTCCCCCAATAAACGGGAAGCCTGTTCCAGGGAAGCTGGAATACGAGCCAGTCCGGCTTCAATACCGCCAATCGAAATTGCCAGAAAGCGCAAGGTATAGGCCAAGACCAAAGCCAGGGTCGAGCCCATCAACAATAAGCCTGTGGCGGAGACGCCAAACCAGGACATGATTTGATTGTAGAAAGAGTCAAACAGGACCAAGGGAGTCAACAGTCCAATTGCCAGTACAGTCCCTGGAATGGCGTAACCTAGGCTGCTGACACCGGCCAGAAAACGGGCCAGACGTGGTTTGCGTCCCGAACGTACCGCACGAGCTGCCCAGGCGACGACCAGACCACAGGTCAAAGTCGCCACGGTTGCCAGCGCGGCGATATACAAGGTGTTCCAGGCACTGCTCAGTAATTGCGCCGACACGCCACCTGCCAAAGCCACATGCTTGATCGTCTCATTTAACAAATACAGGGACGGGGCAATAAAACCCACCAACACAGGCGCCAACCCCAAAGCAATAGCGATACACGCTGCCGAACCTTTCAGCCTGGTGGGTCGGATAGGTTCAGAGCGCTGATTACTGGAGTAAGCCTGGCGACGGCGACCATAGCGCTCGATGCTGATCAGCGCCGCAACCAGACAGAGCATGGAAACAGCAATTTGTGCCGCACCTGCCAAATCAGAACGTGTCACCCACGTGGTGTAGATAGACACCGTCAAGGTCTGTACGCCCAGGAACTCGGAAGCACCGATATCATTCAGCGTTTCCAGCAAGGCCAGACTGACGCCCACTGCGATGGCCGGTCGAGCCATGGGCAAAACAACACGGAAAAACACACTGCGGCCCGACTCCCCCATAATGCGTGCCGCCTCCAGCAAACTGGCCGATTGGGTGGCAAACATAGCCCGTGTACTTAGATAGACGTAGGGATAAAGTACCGAACCCAACAGGAAAATCGCACCACCCAAAGAGCGCAAATCCGGCAAACGAAACTCACGCGGGCTGCTATAGCCCAAAACATAACGAATGGCCGATTGAATCGGACCGATCGGATGTAACAAATCCAGGTAAGCAAAGGCCACGATATAGGTTGGCACCGCCAGAGGCAGCAATAATGCCCATTGCAAAATCCGCCGTCCGGGAAACTCGTAGGCGGTAATCAGCCAGGCGGATCCCACTCCCAAACAGCTCACTACTACCCCCACGCCCAACAGCAGCAGCAAGGTATTACTCATTGCATGGGGGAGAACAAACTGGAACAGGTGTGACCAGTGCTCGGTCGAGCCGCCTAAGGCGTGGGTCAGCAAAGTAATCACGGGCGCTGCCACAATCAGGGCAATCACAGCGGCAGCCAGGGACCAAAGGGGCAGACGACGAAAAAAAGGCATTATGAAAGGCTAGGTATTACAGGCGCTTAAATGCGCGACGACCGCCGCTCTGATTTCTCAAAGCTGGCGGTCGTAGAAAAAGAGTAGGGCGATTTTAATTGTCGAAGCCAACTTTATCCACCAACTCGCTGGCTTGCTTGCGGTGTTTGGCAATTTCAGTCAGAGGCAAAGGATCAATCGTCATGGGGCCGAAGCTTGCAACAACAGGATCCAGCTCAACGCCAGCGCGTACCGGGTATTCGTAATTGGCCTTGGCGTACAGGCTCTGGGCTTTTTCGGAAACCAGGTACTCCAGCAGTTTGACGGCATTGTCTTTATTAGGAGAATGCTTGGCCACGGCGGCACCGGAGATGTTCACGTGTGTGCCACCGCCTTTGGTATCGGCAAAAGTTGGGCGGACCACATTGATTGCTTCACCCCATTTGTAGGAGTCGCTACCGGGTTCAGCATTTTTCATGCGGCCCACGTAGTAAGCATTAGCGATACCGATATCACAAATGCCGCCCAAAATATCGCGGGCTACATCGCGGTCACCACCGGCTGCCTTGCGGCCCAGATTGTCTTTCACACCGCGCAGCCACTGCTCGGTTGCTGGTGCACCGTTATGGGCAATCATGGCAGCGACCAAAGCCGTGTTGTAAGGGTGCTGACCGGAACGGATACACACTTTGCCTTTCCATTTAGGATCGGCGAAATCCTCGTAGTGAATGCTTTTTACATCCACATCCTTGGCCACATACGCCACACGATCGCGCAGAGACAGGGAATACCACTGCTTATCTGCACCACGCAAATTGGCAGGAATCGCACTGTCCAAGGTGGCGGACTCAACAGGCTGGGTAATACCAGCCTCGACCAGATCGAGCAGATTACCAATATCTACCGTCATCAAAATATCAGCAGGGGATTTGTCGCCTTCGGTTTTCACGCGCTCGATCAAACCGTCTTTGACAAACACGGTATTGACCTTCACGCCCGTGTCCTTGCTGAAGGTTTCCAGCAGGGGAGTGATCAAGCCGGGTTCACGTGTGGTGTAGAGGTTGACTTCGCCAGAGGCAAAAGCGGCCATCGACATGGTGCCCATCGCGGACAGAAGCAAGGCTTGGGTCAGGGCACGACTACGAAGAGTAAAGCGCATGATCAACACTCCAAAAACAGACGGAAATAACGTTAAAACCGATACGAGGCCGGAAAATGTGAATGATTATCAAACGTATGCAGAAACTAGGCAAGAGCTATTTGACATACAAGCCCACTCACCAGCTAAAAATCGCCGTGTCATCCACGCCAAAGCAGAAAAAAGCAGATCCCAGAACTTAATGGTAAGTCCTGATTGCGATCAAATCGTATCGGTGAATGAGCATGGATTTACCGAGGGAACTCGGTACAATGGACAAATATTTGCTTACTGATCCGGGCGATATTGCCCCTTTAGACGATACCTACCATGGCAGCTTTCAATACCGAACAAGTGCTCAGCGTCCACCACTGGAATGACACCCTGTTCTCATTTACCACCACCCGCGACGCCGCCCTGCGTTTTCATAATGGGCACTTTGTAATGATCGGTCTGGAAGTTGATGGCAAGCCGCTGATGCGCGCTTACAGTATTGCCAGCGCCAACTACGAAGAAAACCTGGAGTTTCTCAGCATCAAGGTACAGGACGGCCCCTTGACCTCGCGCCTGCAGCACTTGAAGGAAGGCGATACCATTCTGGTCAGCCGCAAACCCGTTGGCACTCTGGTTATTGACGACCTGCGCGCAGGTCGCAATCTGTTCTTGTTTGGTACCGGCACCGGTCTGGCTCCCTTCATGAGCATCATCAAGGACCCCGACACCTACGAGCGTTTTGAAAAAGTCGTACTGGTTCACGGCGTACGTTTCGTCAGCGAATTGGCCTACTCCGATTTCATCCAGAACGAATTGCCACAGAACGAATACTTTGGTGAAGTGGTACGCGAAAAACTGCTGTATTACCCCACCGTTACCCGCGAAGCGTTTCGCAATACCGGCCGAATTACCGATCTGATCGAAACGGGCAAGCTGTGTGAAGACCTGGGCATTCCGCAACTGGATCCCGCTCAGGATCGCGCCATGCTGTGCGGTAGCCCAGCTATGTTGGCCGACATCAGCGCCATGCTCGATAAACGCGGTTTTGAAGTGTCGCCCGGTGTTGGTCAGCCCGGTGACTACGTAATTGAACGCGCCTTCGTGGAAAAATAATCCCGCCAAGATCTGTTAATTTTAGCTATAGGCGCTTAAACTCTGATAGTACAACACTCATCAGAGGTTTCTTATGACTAAGCAAGTTGTCTTCACCGATGCCGCTCCGGCAGCTGTAGGCCCATACTCTCAGGCCATTATCGCTTCGGGCGGCAAGACAGTATTCCTGTCTGGCCAAATCGGTCTGGAGCCTGCCACTGGCGAACTGGTATCTGAAAATTTTGAAGGTCAGGTACGCCAGGCATTTGCCAACCTGGAAGCTGTGGTCAAAGAAGCTGGCGCTAATCTGGGTGACATCGTTAAACTGACTTTGTTTTTGACCGATCTGTCCCGCTTTGCCAGCGCGAACGCCATCATGGCCGAACTGATTCCCCAGCCTTTCCCTGCACGCTCCACCATCGGTGTGGCCAGCCTGCCCAAAGGCGCTCAGTTCGAGGTCGAGGCTATCCTCAATTTCTAAAGACGTATTGCCATGACCGCAGGTCGGCCTGCGCCTCAGGCCAAACGGGCTGCGCCACGCAAAGCGCTCAGCCTGGATCAGAAGTTTGAAAAGCTCGGCCTACGAGAGCCTGCCGACTTCGTGGTCCATCTTCCTTTGCGCTACGAGGACGAGACTCAGGTTGAGCCTATCGCCCATCTTTACCCTGGCAAGATGGCGCAAATTGAAGGACGTATCCTGAGTACAGACGTCCAGGCTCGTCCCCGTGCGCAGTTGCATGCACGTATTGCCGATGAAAGTGGCGAGCTGGCCTTGCGCTGGCTGCACTTTTACCCCAGCCAGCTCAAGCAGTTGCAAGGGGATTTGCCGCTGCGAGTGCGCGGCGAAGTGCGCCAGGGCTTTCATGGCCTGGAAATGGTGCATCCCAAAGTCACCAAAGCCGGTCAGCCCCTGGCCCGCGCCTTGACCCCTGTGTATCCCACGACTGATGGCTTGAGTCAGGTGCAGTTGCGCAAAGCCATTGCCGATGCGCTCAATAACGCAGACCTGCGCGACACGCTACCTGAAGCAGTGCGTAACGAATACGGTCTGATGCCTTTTAACGAGGCCATCCGGCTTTTGCATTACCCACCACCAGAGCTCAGCTACGACGATTTGTTCGAGCATGGCCATCCAGCTTGGAGCCGCATCAAATTTGATGAGTTGCTGGCTCAGCAACTATCCCTGGCGCAGGCCCGCGCTGCCCGTCAGGCTCAGCGCGCCAAGCCCATGCGTGCAGGCAATAGTGATCTGGCCAAAGCCTTGCTGGCTTCTTTGCCCTTCCAGCTAACGGCGGCTCAACAACGCTGTGTCAAGGAAATCAGTGCGGACATGAAACGCGCTTACCCGATGCACCGCTTGTTGCAGGGTGACGTGGGTAGCGGCAAAACCATTGTGTCAGCCATTGCCGCCGTGCAAGCGATTGCCAGCGGTTTTCAAGTGGCCCTGATGGCGCCCACTGAAATCTTGGCCGAGCAGCACTACCTGAAAATGCGCGCCTGGCTGGAGCCTTTGGGTGTAGAGCTGGCCTGGCTAAGCGGCAGTTTGGGCGTCAAGGCCAAACGTCTGGCTTATGAAGCCATCAGCTCCGGACAAGCCAGACTGGCCGTCGGCACTCAGGCTCTGATTCAGGACAATGTCCAGTTCCAGCAATTGGGCTTGGTGATTCTGGATGAGCAGCACCGCTTTGGTGTTGGCCAGCGCCTGGAACTGAACCGCAAAGGGGATGCGCAGGACAAGAAAGGGCAAGCCTACTTGCCGCATCAACTGAATATGAGTGCCACGCCCATCCCGCGTACCTTGGCCATGGCCTTCTTTGCCGATCTGGATGTCTCCGCCATTGACGAACTGCCGCCGGGCCGCAGCCCCATCATTACGAAACTGGCCGCCGATAATCGCCGCGATGAAATCATGGCGCGCGTTCGGGCCGAAGTCGCTCAAGGTCGACAAGCCTATTGGGTCTGCCCCCTGGTTGAAGAAAGCGAAGCGCTGCAATTGCAAACCGCTGTAGACACCCATGCGGCTCTGGAGCAAGCCTTAGCTCCCTTGCGAGTAGGCCTGATTCATGGCCGCTTGGCCTCCACGGAAAAAGCTGAGGTGATGGAGGCGTTTCGCAGCGGCAACCTGGACGTGCTGGTTGCGACCACCGTGATTGAAGTCGGTGTAGACGTGCCCAATGCTTCTTTAATGATCATTGAACATGCCGAGCGCTTTGGTCTGGCGCAACTGCATCAGTTGCGGGGTCGGGTAGGGCGGGGGCAGATTCAGTCTGTTTGCGTGTTGCTGTACCAAGCGCCACTTTCGGCTATTGCCCGCCTGCGTTTACGCGCCATGTATGAAACGACTGATGGTTTTGAAATTGCCCGGCGCGACTTGGAACAACGCGGCCCGGGCGAGTTCATGGGCATGCGCCAATCCGGACAGGCAGGCTTGCGTTTTGCCAGTCTGGAGTCCGATGAAGACTTGATCGAGCAGGCCCAAACCTTGGCCAGCACCTTTCGCCGTGATTATCCAGACCACGCACACCACCATTTACAGCGTTGGATGAAGGGCCGAGAAGAATTACTCCGTAGTTGACCACTAGCCTGCATGCAAGCCTGACCATTTACGGCGTGCTTACGCGAGGCATGATGGATATGGCGCCGCAGGCGCCCCCGTATTGGGGCGGAGAGGCTCTGGCTGTCAGGCCGGAGTTCTTCACCCAAGGTCTTAATGCTGTTTTGCACAAGGAATTGTCATGACATTGACCGAGCTGAAGTACATCGTTGCCGTAGCACGCGAGCGTCATTTCGGACGTGCTGCCGAAGCCTGCTTTGTGAGCCAACCAACCCTGTCGGTGGCCATCAAGAAGTTGGAAGACGAATTAGGCGTGGTCATCTTCGAGCGTGGCGGGCCCGAAGTGGCTATTACCCCGATTGGGCTGCGCATTGTCACCCAGGCACAGAAAGTGCTGGAAGAGGGGGCCAATCTGCGGGAGATTGCCCGCCAAGGCCACGACCCCTTGGCGGGCCCTTTGCGCGTGGGCATTATTTACACCGTGGCACCGTATCTGCTGCCCAAGCTCGTTCCCAAGCAGATCGAGCTGACCCCACAAATGCCACTTTTATTGCAAGAAAACTTTACCGTACGCCTGTTGGAACTGCTGCGCCAAGGGGAAATTGATTGCGCCATTGTGGCCCTGCCTTTGCCCGAAACCGGCCTGGTTATCCGCGAGCTGTACGACGAGCCTTTTGTGGTGGCCATGCCCCATGAACATGCCTGGGCCAAGCGCAAGGAAATCGATCCTGAACAACTGAAAGATCAAACCATGTTGCTGCTCGGTGCCGGGCATTGCTTTCGGGATCAGGTGCTGGATGTGTGTCCGGAACTGTCGCGCTTTTCAGCATCCAGTGAAGGTATACAGCGCACCTTTGAAGGCTCTTCACTGGAAACCATTCGACATATGGTTGCTACCGGCATCGGTCTGACGGTCCTGCCTGCAAGCTCCTTAAGTGCCCCAGGCCAAGCCAACGAGTTGCTCGCTTACGTTCCCTTCAAAAAACCCATTCCAGATCGACGCATTGCCTTGGTTTGGCGCAAAAGTTTTCCACGTATTTCAGCCATTGATGCGTTGACCCGTGGGATCATGGAAAGTGGCTTAGGTGGGGTCAACTACTTAAAAGTCGAATACAACAGCAATTTCCCGTATCCTGAACTAGCGTAAGTCGCATCATTACTGCGTGTTATTCTGCTTCAGTACCTATTTAGCCCTCTGTTTAACAGGAGTCCACTATGGCAAAAGCCGTGAAAGCAGTGAGTAAAACCGCCAAGGCCAGCAAGGCCGAAGCAGCCCCAAACACTGATACCAAGGTTGCAGTTGCAGCTGAAACAAAGGCTGAATCAAAACCGGTAGCCGCCAAGAAAGTGACCGCTAAAAAGCCCGTCGCCAAAAAGCCTGCCACGACTGCCAAAGCGCCCGCGACAGCAACTAAACCTGCGGCGAAGCCGGCCTCTGCCCGCAAGCCTGTCGCTGCCAAACCCACCGCTCCTGCTGGAGCCGCCAGCAGCGCCCTGAAGATCGATATCGGTATTTCGACAGCAGACCGTGCTGCGGTAGTCAACGAGCTGTCCAAGGTACTGGCCGACTCCTACACCGTGTACCTGATGACGCATAACTTCCACTGGAACGTCACCGGCCCCATGTTCAAGACACTGCATGAGCTGTTCATGACGCAGTACACCGAACTGTGGCAAGCCCTGGATGATATCGCCGAGCGTATCCGTGCCCTGGGTCACTACGCCCCAGGTACTTACGCCGAATTCCAGAAGCTGTCGTCCATCTCGCAGCCTACGTCCGTTCCAAACGCCACCACCATGATCGAACTGCTGGTCAAAGGTAACGAAGCCTTGGCTCGTACTGCTCGCGCCGCATTTAATCGTGCTGACTCTGCCGACGACCAGCCTACGGCTGACTTGTTGACCCAGCGCCTGGACGTACACGAGAAAAATGCATGGATGCTGCGTAGCCTGCTGCAGTAATTACCTGCTTATCGCCCTCAAATAGCGATAAAAAAAGGCCACCATACGGTGGCCTTTCCTATTCCCCTTATAGAAAACCCTGAATTCGCCTGCAAGGCAGGCATAAAGCCCTGTTATCGGTGTATGCTTTCCTGCATATTCACGGAGGTGTTTTCTATGAAAATTCGTTTCACTCCTGTTGCAGCGGCCATGAGCCTGGCAACGGGTCTGCTCTTGTCCGGTGCTGCTCACGCTGACAATATCCGTATCGCGCTGGCTGGTCCTTTCACCGGCTCGGTGACTCAATACGGTGATATGGTCAAACAAGGCGTCGATACGGCCATCGAACAGATCAACGCGGCTGGTGGCGTGTTGGGCAAACAGCTCGAACTAGTCACTGTTGACGATGCCTGCGAACCCAAGCAAGGTCCCGTCGCAGCCAACCGCATCGTGAATGACAAGATCCACTATGTTGTCGGTCACGTGTGTTCGGGCGCGACCATTGCGGCCACTGACATCTACAACAACGAAGGCGTGTTAATGGTGACCCCTTCGGCAACAGCACCCGCTGTTACCGACGGCAAAGGTTACGACATGATCCTGCGCACCATTGGTCGTGACGACCAGCAGGGCCCGGCAGCGGCCAAGTTTATTCTGGAACAGATCAAACCGACTAAGGTCGCCGTCCTGCACGACAAACAGTCCTATGGTCAAGGTATTGCCGCTTCGGTTCGCTCCGAACTGCAAAAAGCGGGCACCGAAGTTGCTCTGTTTGAAGGCATTAACGCAGGCGACAGCGATTATTCTGCCGTCATCACCAAGCTGAAATCCACCGGCGTGGACTTCGTCTATTTTGGTGGCTACCACCCGGAAATGGGCCTACTGTTGCGCCAAGCCGCTGAGCAAGGCGTGAAAGTTCACTTCATGGGCCCAGAAGGCGTGGGTAATCCCGACATTAATGCGATTGCTGGCAAAGCTGTTGAAGGCATGCTGCTGACCTTGCCTGCGGACTTCTCGCAAGATCCGGATAACCAGGCTATCGTCCAAGCCTTCAAGGACAAGAAGCGTGACCCTAGCGGCGCGTTCCAACTGTCCGCCTATGCCGCCACTCTCGCGATTGCCGAAGGCATCAAGGGCGCTGGCGCTGATGATCCCATCAAAGTTGCCGACTATCTGCACGCCAATAGTGTGAAAACGCCCATCGGACAAATCAGCTGGAACAAGCAGGGCGACCTGAACGACTTCAAATTTGACGTCTTTAGCTGGCACGCTGACGGTACTAAAACCGTCTACGGCAAGTAATCCCTGATTCTTGCTCGTAAAAAAACCGGCCTGCGGGCCGGTTTTTTATTGTGCCTTGCCTTGGAGCTTGCTCAGGCCTCAATACGCAAGCCCGTATCGCGGTCAAACCAATGTAGAGGGTGGGGTGGCATATAGCCAATCTGAATGGCCTCACCAATTTGAATCGGGTATTTGCGGGTCTGCTCAATCGGGCAGCGCACGATAATGCGATAGTCGCCACAACCCAAGTGCAACAACTGCTCAGAACCCAAGACTTCCACCATTTCCACTTGCGTTGTCACACCGGGCACATGCAGCTTGATGTGCTCGGGGCGTATACCCAAGAACACCTTACGACCACGTACTGCAGCGGGCACCATCTCCGGGCCAAACTGTACGGGCTGACCGTTATCCTGCATGATTGCGCCTTGCTCGTTCACCTGCACGGGCAACAAGTTCATGGGGGGTGAACCGATAAACGTGGCTACAAAAACGGAAGCAGGTTTCTCGAACACCTCGGCTGGAGTGCCAATTTGCTCGGGCATGCCCTGATTCATCACAATCATGCGCTCGGCCAAGGTCATGGCCTCGATCTGATCATGAGTCACATACAAGCTGGTGGTTTTCAGACGACGATGCAGCTTCTGAATTTCCAGCCGCATCTGTACCCGCAGCTTGGCGTCCAGATTGGACAGGGGCTCGTCAAACAAGAACACCTTAGGTTCACGCACAATCGCACGGCCCATGGCAACACGCTGACGCTGGCCACCCGACAGTTGCCCAGGGCGGCGTTCCAACAAGGCGCCCAACTCCAGAATCGCCGCAGCGGCATTGACCCTTTGCTTGATTTCGTCCTTGGAAAACTTACGGATCTTCAAGCCGTAGGCCATATTGTCAAAGACCGACATATGCGGGTAGAGCGCGTAGTTCTGGAACACCATGGCGATGTCGCGTTCTGCCGGTTCCATATCATTGACGACTTTACCGTCGATCAGTACTTGGCCCCCCGTGACAGACTCCAGGCCCGCCACCATACGCATCAAGGTTGATTTACCGCATCCAGAGGGGCCCACAATCACCACGAACTCGCCATCTTTCACGTCCACATCAATACCGTGAATTACGACCGTCCCGTTCGGGTAGGTTTTCTTGACGCCTTCAAATCGTAAGCTAGCCATTCAATAAAGCCTGTAGAGAATTACTTTTCAGAGTCGATGAGACCTTTGACGAACCACTTTTGCATCAGCATCACCACCAAAGCAGGTGGGATCATGGCCAAAAGGGCCGTTGCCATCACCACGTTCCACTCGGTCACGCTGTCACCACCGGAGATCATGCGTCGAATCCCGACCACGATCGGGTACATATCCTCTTTGGTGGTAATAATCAGCGGCCACAAATACTGGTTCCAGCCGTAAATAAACTGAATCACAAATAAAGCGGCAATGCTGGTCTTGGACAAAGGCAGCAGAACATCTTTAAAAAACCGCATGGGGCCAGCACCGTCAATGCGAGCGGCCTCGATCAGTTCATCAGGCACCGTCAGAAAGAACTGACGAAATAGAAAGGTAGCGGTTGCAGAGGCGATCAGGGGCAGGATCAGGCCCCCGTAGCTATCAAGTAAATGCAAGTCCGCAACGACCTCATACGTAGGCATGATGCGCACTTCCACCGGCAGCATCAGGGTGATGAAAATCATCCAGAAACACAGCATGCGAAAAGGGAAGCGGAAATACACCACGGCAAAGGCCGAGAGCATGGAAATAATGATTTTGCCCACCGCAATGCCCAAGGCCATGACCATGCTGACCAGCAACATGCGTCCGACTGGAGGGGAGTTGGTAGCCGTACCCTGCAAGGCAGTAATGTAGTTCTCCACCATGTGCGAGCCCGGCCAGAGCGACATGGGCGCACGGGCCACTTCCGCACTGGTCTGGGTGGAAGCCACAAAGGTGATATACAAGGGCAGGGCAATCACGATCACACCCAGAATCAGGGTCAGATGCGTGAAAAAATCAAGAATAGGGCGTCGTTCAACCATGACTGTGTTCCTTGCTGCGCATCAGCTGTACGTCACTTTGCGATCAATATAGCGGAACTGAATCACTGTCAGCGCCACAACCACGGCCATCAGCACCACAGACTGAGCCGCCGAGGAGCCAATATCCAAACCACGGAAACCCGTGTTGTAAACCCGGTAAACCAGAATCGAGGTCGCCTCGCCTGGGCCGCCCTGGCTGACCACATCAATAATGGCGAAGGTGTCAAAGAAGGCATAAATAATGTTCACGACCAGCAGGAAGAAGGTTGTAGGGGCCAGCAAAGGAAACACAATGCCCCAGAAGCGGCGCATGGGACCAGCCCCATCCATCGCCGCGGCTTCGATTAGCGAACGCGGGATGGCTTGCAAGCCGGCCAGAAAAAACAGGAAGTTGTAGGAGATCTGCTTCCAGACCGACGCAATCACCACCAGCAACATGGCGTCATTGCCATTTAAACGCGGATTCCACTCAATACCATGCTCCAGCAGGAACACGGCCACGATCCCCACTGATGGAGAAAACAGGAACAACCACAATACCCCGGCCACCGCGGTTGCCACCGCATAAGGCCAGATCAGCAGGCTGCGATACAGCAGTGCTCCTCGTATTACCCGATTTGCCATCACGGCCAAAATCAGTGCCACCACCAAGCCCAGCACCGACACGGCAAGCGAAAATACGGCCGTTGTCTTGAACGAGGCCCTATATTCCGCACTACTGAACAGCTCGGCAAAATTGTCCAGGCCCACAAACTGCGAAGACAGACCAAAAGGATCTTCCAAATGAAAAGCCTGCCACAGCGCTTGACCGGCAGGCAGAAAAAAGAAGATCAGGGTAATGGCTAGCTGCGGGGCCAGCAGCAAATAGGGCAGTGTCTTATGACGAAAGACGACTCGTTTTTCCATAGGTTTGCGCGCAGTGGGAAGGGAGCGCCACCATCAGGGTGGACAGACTTCAAGTGAAACGAAAAGCGTATGAGCGGCTTGGACTGCATCACGACACGATGCTGGCTTGGCGCCAGAACAGCAAGTCATCAGCAACTGCGCTCATACGCTCGATTGTAAACCACCCGCGCAAGGCGGGTCGGGCTTACTTCACGCTCTTTTCAAAGCGCTCCAGCAGTTCATTACCACGACTTTGCATGGCTTTCAAACCCTCTTCAGGCGTGACCTTACCCGCAAAAATCTGCTCCATGACACCGTCTTCGATATCACGAATCTGGGGCAGGTAACCCAGACGGATACCACGCGAGTTCTCGGTGGTGCTGGCATCGAGCTGTTTGACGGCAACGTCTGCACCCACGTTCTTGGCATAGAAATCGGAGTCCTTGGTCATTTCAAAGCCGGCTTTGGTCACAGGCACATAGCCGGTGTCCTGGTGCCAGGCCGCAGCTTGTTCCGGGCTGGAGATGAAGTGGAAGAATTCGGTCACGCCTTTGTAGACATCATCCGATTTTTTGGCAAAGACCCACAGGGAGGCACCACCAATGATGGAGTTCTGGGGCGCGCCCTGGACATCGCTGTAGTAGGGCAGGCTGCTGGTGCCAAACTCAAATTCGCCGGTTTTGATAATGTTGGCGCGGTTACCACTGGAACCGGTAAACATGCCGCATTTGCCACTGGTAAACAGGGCATTAGCGGTATCGCCGCGACCACCGTAGGAGAACGTGCCGTCCTTGGACATGTCCGCCAGAAAGCTAATGTGCTTGAGAAACAGCGGGTTATCCAGTTGCAGACGGGCACCGGGGCCACCAAAGCCGTTATTCTCGCTGGCAAAGGGAATGTTGTGCCAAGCGGCAAAGTTCTCCAGCAATATCCACGAGGGCCAGGAGGAGGTGTAGCCGCACTCTTGGCCAGATTCACGCAGTTTCTTGGCTGCTGCGTGCAATTCTTGCCAGGTCTTGGGTGGTTTCTCAGCATCCAGGCCGGCTTTCTTGAAGGCATCCTTGTTGTAGTACAGCACCGGCGTGGAGCTGTTAAAGGGCATGGAAATCAGCTTGCCTTCATTAGACGAGTAGTAACCGGCAACGGCACCCAGGAACTCCGCTGGATTAATAGGCTTGCCTACTTTTTCCGACATTTCCTGCACCGGCTCAATGGCGCCCTTGGCCGCCATCATGGTGGCAGTACCCACCTCGAATACCTGCAAAATATCGGGGGCATTACCAGCACGGAAAGCGGCGACGCCAGCGTTCATGGACTCGCCATAGTTGCCTTTATACGAAGCTTTAACCTGGTAGTCCGACTGAGATGCGTTAAAGTCTTTGACTAATGCATTAACCCGTTCGCCCAAGGCCCCTTCCATTGAGTGCCAGAACTGAATTTCCGTGGCCGCTTGCGCAGTGCCGATAGAAGCAATCAGACCGGCTAGAGACAGAGCAAATAGTTTTGTTCGCATCAGGCTTTCTCCTGTATAAAAGGTGCCGCTAATGGTGTAGCAGGTTTAAAACTCAAGCTTATTACTTGTTTATGACGCTCTCATGAATGTAGCCATGGGAACGTTATATAAGCAATGACTAATTACCCTCGACTGCTGAAAAACGCGTCAAAGGACAGATTTCTAATGGGAGCGATGATGAATCCACACGATACCTCTTTTAAGCTGGCGTTTATTGGCGCGGGCAATATGGCCAGTGCCTTGGCCGCTGGTTTAATCGGGAAACGCTGCGGCGGCTCGGACGTTCTGGCCATTGATATTTACCCCCCAGCACTGGAGTCGTGGGCTCAGCAGGGTGTACAGACCACCCATGAACCCGGCCCGGCCTTGTCCAAGCAACGTATCTGGGTGTTTGCCGTCAAGCCCCAGGTCATGAAGGAAACCGTGCTGGCCTGCAAACCCTATCTGCAAGAGGACACTCTGGTTATCAGCGTCGCCGCTGGCATCCCGGCAACCGCTCTGGCCGACTGGCTGGGCGAACCCGGTAAGCCATACCAGCGCGTGATCCGCTGCATGCCCAATACCCCAGCCTTTATTGGTTGTGGCATTACCGGCCTGATGGCTCTGGAACAAGTCGATGAAAGCGATAAAGCCATTGCACAACAACTGTTGAAATCCGTCGGGGAAGTCGTCTGGGTTGAAAACGATGCCGCCATTGATGCTGTCACCGCAGTATCGGGCAGTGGTCCAGCTTATGTGTTTTTGTTTATCGAAGCCTTGATCAAAGCCGGAATTGAACAAGGTTTGTCCCCTGAGCAGGCTCGTCAGTTGTCCCTGGCCACCTTGCACGGCGCAACCCAACTGGCCACTCTGTCGCCGGAGGAGCCTTCGGTCTTGCGCGAACGGGTTACTTCCAAAGGGGGGACAACGGCAGCGGCCTTGACGGTTTTTAATGAGGGCGGTTTTACGCCACTGGTGCAAAAAGCCGTCAATGCCGCCAAAGTGCGGGCCGGTGAATTGGCTGCAGAGTTTTCCTGACACTCGGATAACTCCCTAGCACGTTGCCAGGAATTGATATAGCGCAATAAAAAAGCAGTCAAAGAGTAGAGGGGCTCCGAAAGGATCTCCTCTTTTCTTTTTTATAGAGAAGGCGTTTAGTAAGCAGGCGGATTTTAGCCTACCCATTAACAGTGCCTCCTTATTGCAAAAATAAATAAGTAGGGCGCTAGGGCTTATACGAAGTGACAAGTTTTAGGCGGCTCCCCCAAAATGGGTTCCCCTGGTGCAGAACAATGTGAATGCAAGCACCAGAACAAGCACTTTCTAAAAGTAATGCCGGTAGACCCCGGCCTCGGGAGACAGTTGCTATGACCTTTACTCGACGCTTCACCCCCGCTCTGACCGCTTTGGCCACCGTAATGGCCATGGGCACAAGCTACGCGGCGGACACCATCAAAATTGGTATTCCTCAGCCCATGACCGGCCCGTCCACCCAATACGGTGACCAGATCCAGGCCGGTGCCTTGACCGCGATTGACGCGATTAATGCCGCTGGGGGTGTCAAAGGCAAACAGCTGGAAGCCGTTCTGATTGATGACGCATGCGAACCCAAGCAGGCTGTGCCGGCGGCCAACCGCGTGCTCAACTCTGGCGCAAAATTCGCTGTTGCTCACGCCTGCTCGGGTACAACGGTGCCTGCGGTCAATATTTACGAACAAGAAGGCATTGTCGCGATTACTCCCGGAGCCACCTCGCCCTTGGTGACCGACACCATCAAGCCTCATTACTTTTT
This sequence comes from Alcaligenes sp., assembly GCF_050255915.1. Classification (NCBI taxonomy): domain Bacteria; kingdom Pseudomonadati; phylum Pseudomonadota; class Betaproteobacteria; order Burkholderiales; family Alcaligenaceae; genus Alcaligenes; species Alcaligenes sp. Next base: position 19,618 of record NZ_JBFWIQ010000009.1, on the reverse strand, counting down.
CCGCACCATTGGGCGTGACGACCAGCAAGGTCCGTTCGCGGCCGATTACATTGCCGATGTTCTGAAACCCAAGAGCATTGCCGTCCTACACGACAAGCAGACTTACGGCTCCGGTGTTGCCACGCAAGTGCGTGACGCGCTCAAGAAAAAGAACATGAATATTGTCATGTACGAGGGTATTAACGTTGGCGACAGCGATTACTCGGCCGTGATCACCAAACTCAAGGGCGTGAACCCCGATCTGATTTATTTCGGCGGTTACCACGCCGAGCTGGGCCTGCTGTTGCGTCAAGCTCGCGAGCAAGGCATGACCAACACCTTCATGGGCCCGGAAGGCGTTGCCAACCGCGATCTGGTCGCCATTGCCGGCCCGGCCGTGGAAGGTTTGCTAGTGACCTTGCCAACCGACTTCACCAAGATGCCGGCCAACAAGGATGTGATGGAGAACTTCAGCAAATACAAGCGCAATCCTAACGGGGCCTTTACCTTCCCGGCTTACGCGGCCGTGCAAATTATTGCCGACACGATCAATGCCGTAGGCGAAGATTCCGCCAAGGGAGCCGACTACATGCACGCAAATGCGTTCGATACTGCCATTGGCAAGGTAGAATACGACGCCAAGGGTGATTTGAAGCATTTCGAATTTGCCGTTTTCAAGTGGGATAAAGAAGGTAACTTTGATCTGGTTGAGAAATAAGACTGGATGATGTGCCCCCGCTCTCTACGAAGAACGGGAGCATTGCTTTTAGATGCCCACAAAGCCTCAAAACAAAACGACGGACTCAACGGAAAAAAACAAGCATGTCTGATTTACTCCCTCAGATCGTGCAGCAGCTGTTCAATGGTTTATCCTTGGGCGCTATTTATGCACTGATCGCCATCGGCTACACAATGGTCTATGGCATTATCGGAATGATTAACTTTGCCCACGGCGAGATCTACATGATCGGCGCTTATGTCGGGCTGGTGACCCTGACTGCGATTGGCGTAGGCTCGGGTCTGCCCATCTGGCTGATCATTCTTATCATGTTGCTGGTTGCCATGCTGGTAACTGCCGTTTACGGCTACGCAATTGAAAAAGTTGCCTATGCGCCATTGCGTGGCAGCCCTCGGCTGGTCCCGCTGATTTCAGCCATTGGTATGTCCATTTTCTTGCAGAACTGGGTTGCCCTGGGTCAAGGCGCACGTGATATGGCTGTACCCGCCTTGCTGACGGGTTCTTTCCAGTTCAGCCTGGGCTCGGACGGCTTTACGGTTACCGCGCCTTACTCGCGCGTCATGATTATTGTCGTCACCGTAGTGCTGATGATCATGCTGAGCCTCTACATCAAATACTCGCGTCTGGGTCGTGCCTCGCGTGCTTGTTCACAAGACTTGCGCATGGCCAATCTGCTGGGGATCGACACCAATAAAATCATCTCCTTCACCTTTATCATCGGTGCCATGCTGGCTGCCGTGGGCGGCGTGCTGATTGCCACCGCCATTGGCAAACTGAACCCCTTTATCGGCTTTATTGCCGGCATCAAAGCCTTTACAGCCGCCGTGCTGGGCGGTATCGGCAGCATCCCCGGCGCCATGCTGGGCGGAGTCTTGCTAGGTTTGGCAGAAACCTTTGCCGCTGCCTTTATTTCGTCGCAGTACAAGGACATCGTGGCCTTTTTACTGTTGGTCTTTATCCTGCTGTTCCGCCCAACGGGCCTGCTGGGTAAACCCGAGGTGGAGAAAGTCTAATGATGAACCGCTTTAGCAATGCATTTATCGCCGCTGTCCTGGCAGGCATTATTGTGGCTCCCGTCTTTGGCCTGCAAATTATACGCACCGGGATGACCACCCACCTGGAAAGCGATTGGCAGATCATCCTTATCGGCATGGCACTGGTCTTTGTCGTCCAGTTGATCCGCCCTAACGTCAATCGCACCAAGGTGCGTGAAAGCCGCTGGACCTTGCCCAAACTGAGCATGCAGCACAAGAAGATCCTGCTGTACATCGTGATCGCTTGTGCCGTGGTCTGGCCCTTTTTTGGTGGTCGTGCCCAAGTGGACATTGCCACCCTGGTGCTGATCTACATCATGCTGGGCCTGGGGCTGAACATTGTGGTCGGCTTTGCCGGCCTGCTGGACCTGGGCTTTGTGGGTTTTTATGCCGTAGGTGCCTATACCTACGCCTTGCTCTATCACTACGCAGGCTGGGGCTTCTGGGAAGCGCTGCCGCTGGCGGGTGGTATGGCGGCCCTGTTTGGCTTCCTGCTGGGTTTCCCCGTACTGCGCTTGCGCGGCGACTACCTAGCCATTGTTACCCTGGGCTTTGGTGAAATCATCCGCCTCTTGCTCATTAATATGTATAACCTGACGGGTGGCCCAGACGGCATCTCCGGTATTCCCAAGCCAACCGTATTCGGTTTCCCCATGGCCCGCCGTGCACCAGAAGGGCAGACCACGTTCCACGATCTGATGGGCTGGACCTTCAGCAATCAGGACGTCGTGGTGTATCTGTATTTGATGGCCTTGGCTCTGGCCCTGATTACCTTGTTAGTCTCCAGCCGTGTGGTGCGCATGCCTATTGGCCGTGCCTGGGAAGCCTTGCGCGAGGACGAGATTGCTTGTCGATCGCTGGGTCTGAACCCCACCACCATCAAACTGTCCGCCTTTACCATGGGCGCCATGTTTGCCGGTTTTGGCGGTGCTTTCTTTGCTGCCCGTCAGGGGCTGGTCAACCCAGAGTCCTTCACTTTTATTGAATCAGCCTTAATCCTGGCCATCGTCGTGCTAGGTGGTATGGGTTCACAAATTGGCGTCATTCTGGCTGCCATTGTGCTGACAGTGGTTCCTGAATTGGCCCGAGAGTTCGCGGAGTATAGGATGTTGATTTTTGGTTTGGTCATGGTTGCCATGATGGTTTGGCGTCCACAGGGCTTGTTACCTGTACAACGCCCTCATGTGGAGTTGCGTACATGAGCCCATTACTCCAAGTATCAAACCTGTCGATGCGTTTTGGTGGCTTGCTGGCAGTCGATTCCGTCAGCTTCGATGTAAAGAAAGACGAAGTCTTTGCCATTATTGGCCCTAACGGCGCTGGGAAAACCACCGTATTTAACTGTGTCGGTGGTTTTTACAAACCCACCTCCGGCTCGGTCACCCTGGAAGACCAGCCCATCCATGGCTTGTCCAGCCATAAAGTGGCACAAAAAGGCTTGGTGCGTACCTTCCAGAACGTACGCCTGTTCAAGAAACTGACCGTACTGGAAAACCTGCTGGTTGCCCAGCACAGTCAGCTCAAGGCCGGCTTTCTGTCTGGCCTGTTAAACCTGTCACGCTACAAGCTGGCAGAAAAACAGGCCAAAGAACGAGCCGTGACATGGCTGGACTTCATGGGTCTGACCGATCTGGCCAACCGTGAAGCGGGCAACCTGGCCTACGGCCACCAGCGCCGCCTGGAAATTGCACGTTGCATGATTACCAAGCCTCGCTTGCTGATGTTGGACGAGCCTGCAGCGGGCCTGAACCCCCAAGAGAAACGCGATCTACAGGCCCTGATCGACCAGCTACGCCGGGAGTTTGGCGTGGCCGTCTTGCTGATCGAGCACGATATGAGCCTGGTTATGGGCGTGTCAGACCGGATCCTGGTTATGGAGTATGGCAAACCCATTGCCACCGGCCTACCTGAAGAAGTGCGCAATGATCCGCGCGTCATCAAAGCCTATCTGGGGGAAGAATAAGTGCTGAAGCTGGATTCCGTATCTACCCATTACGGCGCTATTCAGGCGCTGGATCAAGTTAGCGTGGACGTGAATCAGGGCGAAATCGTCACCCTGATTGGCGCGAACGGCGCTGGCAAAACCACCTTGCTCATGACCGTATGTGGCTCGCCCCGAGCCAGCTCGGGCAGCATCAGCTTCATGGGCGAGGACATTACCCAAGCCGATACGCACCGCATCATGCGCAAAGGCATCGCTATCTCTCCCGAAGGCCGCCGCGTCTTTCCAGACTTGACCGTATCGGAAAATCTGAAGATGGGCGGCTTCTTTCTGAGCCGCAGCGAGATCGAAGAAGGGGAGGAGCACGTCTACAAACTGTTTCCCCGCCTGAAAGAGCGCGCAGCCCAACGTGCCGGAACCATGTCAGGTGGTGAGCAGCAAATGCTGGCCATCGGGCGTGCGCTCATGAGTAAGCCTTCCTTGCTGCTACTGGACGAACCTACGCTAGGCCTGGCCCCACTGATCATCGCCCAGATTTTCGACATCATCCGCATGATTCGGGAAGAAGGTGTGACGGTGTTCCTGGTGGAACAAAACGCCAATAAGGCTCTGCAAGTTGCAGACCGTGGTTATGTGCTGGAAACCGGGAAAGTGGTGATGCAGGATACCGGGGCCAATTTGTTGGCCAATCCGGATATTCGGAAGGCGTATTTGGGGGCTTGACGTATTTGCACCCCAGAAAAAAGCTGAACACCAAAAAAACCAGAGATGGCGTATATGCCAATCTCTGGTTTTTTTTATTTACCCCTGCTCAGTCTCAAATAAGTATCCGTTTCAACAAAAAGTGGCGCAAGACAAAAAGAGGCTGGGCCACCGTTCACTTCTACTCGTTTTCCAAACAGAGTGTGAGCTGCTGCCCGTTGGGGCCAAAGGCGCAATCAGGAAGAGGGGTACGTAAATTGAAATGCAGCGGCAGCACCAAGTAAAGCACGACCAACAATAACGCAACGACTGTTTTAACCTTGCTTGGTCGGGATGCTATCGGGTAAAGTCCGGCCTGTCGATATTTCACGATGCCGATCGCCGCGAGGCCCGCCCCTACCAGCATGGATACATAGAGCTCGCCAAGCCCAGGTGACAACATCTGCTCATGTCGTTCATACGCCTGCCAATATTGAATCCGCCACAGCGCACTGATACCCACTTGCAGTAGCCCCGCTAATACCCAGGTAATATGCCATCCCGAGAGCCGGAACAACGCTAGAGCGCATAGGCCTGATACGCCAAAAACCCAGTAGCTAAGATTGAATAGGGCGCCAAACATACCGCCCAATAGCGTTCCGCTGACATCCGTGGGTTTTAATACATGAAAATTAATGAAGGCAAACAAGGCCAAGACGGCCAATGCGGCAAGCCAGCTTGCCGCATAATAGCCGAGGTTTCTGGGAGCAGGCCCATCGTGTCTTTGCCGATAAAAACTGAACAGTTTGTTTTTACTCACTATCAACCTGTCCCAGAGCATGATGCTGTGTGGCTCGCCAGATAAGTGTGTGATTCGTTTCGTGCTATCTGAAGGATCAATCACTCACTATTCGCTTTGCACACAAGCTTAATCCTTCAATAGACCTTCACCACGCAAGGCCGCTTTCACGCCCTCGTTCTGCTCCATACGAGCAAAGAACGCGTTCAGGTTCTTCATGCCCGACAGGTCCAGCTTCATCAGGCCAGCCCAGCGCAGCACCACGTACAGGTAAGCATCGGCCACAGACAAGGAGCCCGACAGGGTTTCTTTGCCTTCCAGGTGCTTGTCAATCACGCCCAGTTGTTTGGTCAGCAAAGCAGCGGTCTTGGCTTTGATTTCGGCCTGGGTCGCTTCCTGATCAGCGTAGCGATGCACACCGAACACCACGCCCACGTTACGGTGGATTTCAGCGTTCAGGAAAGCCAGCCAGCGGCGCGCTTCAAAGCGCTGTTCGATCGTGCTGCCAATCAAATTGGCTTGCGGGTTCTTTTCGTTCAAGTATTCCAGAATAGCGATACTTTGCGTCAAGACCAGATCACCGTCCACCAGAACCGGCACAGCGCCGCTCGGGTTCAGTTTCAGGAAGGCTTCTTGTTGCAGTTCGTCGCGGCTAACGCGCTGGGATTCAAATGGCTTGCCTAGCCACTCCAATGCAATGCGGATTACCAAAGGACAAGCACCGGTCATGTAATACAGTTTCATACGTTCCCCTTCCAAAATTGCGATAAACAAAATGGCGCGAGCTTGTCGCGCCACTCCAAAACAATCAAGGCTGCAAATGTCGCGCTAGAAAGCGTTCCATGCGCTCGTAAAACTCGAACTTGTTCTCGTCGTTGTGAAAGCCGTGGCCTTCGTTGTCCTTGACCATATACTCCACGTCTACACCACGTGCTTTTAAAGCCTCGACCATTTGATCGCTTTCCGCCTTGTTCACCCGAGGATCATGTGCGCCCTGAGCAATAAATAGCGGAGTACGGATTTTGTCGGCGTGCAGAACCGGAGAGTTGGCTTCCAGCAGCTCTTTATCCTTCTCCGGATCGCCCACCATGGCGTGCATTTTCACCAGCAGCGGTTTCCAGTACGGCGGGATGGTGTTCATGAAAGTCAGCAAGTTGGACACGCCTACATAGTCCACTGCAGCCGCGTACAAGTCCGGGGTTTTGACGATACCGGCCAAGGTCGCATAACCACCGTAGCTGGCACCGTAAATGGCAATACGCTTGGGATCAGCAATCTTTTGATCAATCAGCCACTGCACGCCATCGGTAATATCGTCCTGCATGCTCAGGCCCCATTGCTTGAAGCCCGCTTCCCAGAACTTGCGGCCATAACCGGTCGAACTACGGAAGTTGATTTGCAAGACGGCGTAGCCACGGTTGGCCAGGAACTGCACCTCGGGGTTAAAGCCCCAATAGTCGCGCGCCCAAGGGCCACCGTGCGGGTTGATTACCACCGGCAAATTACGGCTGGGTACACCCAGCGGCAGACTCAGGTAGCCGTGGATTTTCATGCCATCGCGTGCCGTAAATTCGATGGGATGCATGGTCGCCATATCGCTTTCAGGCAGCGCACTATTGATGACAGCCAGCTTATGTAGGCTGTTGCTATCCACGTCATAGAGGTAGCGTGAGCCTGGATTGCGGTCGCTGTAGCTGGCCACAATCATTTTCTTTTCATCACGGGTGATGGACTGAACGCTGATCTCGTAGCCGGGCAGCTGGCGCGCAATTGCCGCGTGGATTTTCTCGCTGTGCTCGTCAAAGAAATGCTGACCCGGTTTGTCGGTGTAGTAATCCACCGAGGTCAGCACCTGGCGAAGACGGGAATAACCGGCCCCCATCAAATCGTAATCAGGCAATTCGTAAATTTTCTCTTCCTCGTGCGGCTTGGCAGGATCAATCAGGACTAAGGCCGAAGTGTCACGGCCACGATTGCTCAGCGCGTAAAAACGCTGGTTATCCGCGTGAAAGAAGAGGGGGCTGACTTCGGTACGGAAGTCCGTTTGCAAAATGCTGCGGAAGGGCTCGGATTCGCTGTCACGGTAACGCAGTTCGGAATCTACGCCCGAGATCGAGATCGCCAAACGCACACGACCTTGATGGTCCGTGCTCCAGCCCAGTACATCGCCTGGGTTCTCAGCGGCCAGGGTGCTTTCGCCGGTCAGGACATTCACCTTGTAGACATCAAACACTTCCGGGTTGCGGCCATTGTGTGACACCAGGATATGCTCTGGATCGTCGGGCAAGTCATCCTGTACACCGGCGCGCACACCTTCCAGCGGTGTCAGATCAGTGACTTTGCCCGTGATCACGTTCACGGCCAGTACGTGATAGTTCTCGTCGCCATTGACGTCCTTGGCGTAAATAACGGTCTCGTCGCCTTTCCAGAAGTATTCGGCAATATCGCGCTGATGTTCAGCGGTGACTCGACGAGGCTCACCGACCGGTTCACTGCCTTTCAACTCTTGCACAAAGATATTTTGACGGGCGGGATTGCCATCAATTTTGACGGGCTCCATAAAGCCGATCATGCGCCCCTGGTCCGAAATCCGGAAACCGCTACGCTTGGGGTTCTGAAAGAAGTCCCGTATGTCGTACAGTGGGGGAGTGGTGCTAGCGACGTTATCCGGTATCAGGGCGTGGGCGCCCAACGAAAGCAAGAGGGACAAGAGCATAAGCAATAACCTATAAAACAGGGTTATGAGGATCAGACCAAGGACAAGCCTGCGTCAATCCCATTACTATATCGGATGATGGTACCCGGCAAAGCTAAGAGCCCTCTGAAAATAGGGCCAGAATAGCGGGGACAACCCAGGACAAGGACAGGCATGACTTCTTTGACTCGTATCGTTTTTCTGGATAGAGAGACACTGTCAGACAGCGTACAGCTGCCACAGGTTCCCTTTAAGCATGAACTGCAAGTGTACGGACGTACGGCTCCCGATCAAGTGGCCGAACGTATTGCTGATGCCGACATTGTCATCAGCAATAAAGTGGCGCTGCGGCGCGAGCATTTGCAGGCCGCGCCCAACTTGAAAATGATCGCGCTGGCCGCTACCGGTAGCGACAATATCGACCTGGATGCCGCCCGCGAACACCAGATTGTCGTCAGCAATATCCGCGACTATGCCGTACGTAGTGTTCCGGAGCACGTTTTTGCGCTGGTCTTTGCCTTGCGTCGCAATATCTGCGCTTACCGCCAGTCTGTCAAAGAAGGCCGCTGGCAAGAAGCCCAACAGTTCTGTTATTTCGACTATCCCATACGCGATCTGGCCGGCTCCACCTTGGGGCTGATCGGTTCGGGCTCCTTGGGGCAAGCCGTTGCCACCATGGGCCGCGCCTTGGGCATGAAAGTCATCTTTGCCCAGCGCCGTGGTCAGACCATCGTCAGTAATGCTGATGACCGCCTGCCTTTCGAGCAAGTTCTGGAGCAGGCGGACATTCTCTCCTTGCATTGCCCGCTGACAGCAGAAACGCAGAACATGCTGGGCATGGCCGAATTCGAGCGTATGGCCCCGCGCCGCCCCTTGCTGATCAATACCGCCCGTGGCGGGCTGATTGACAATCAGGCGCTGGAGCACGCCTTGCGGCAAGGCTGGCTGGGTGGCGCCGGCATTGATGTTTGCACGCCCGAACCGCCACCCGCGGACCATATCCTGATGCGCTTGTTAGACTTGCCCAATTACATTTTGACGCCGCACATAGGCTGGGCCAGTCAGGAAGCCATGCAAGCCCTGGCAAACCAGCTGATCGAAAACATTGCGGCTTTCCACCGTGGCGAAGCACGCCATACGCTGTAGACAATGACTGATTTAAGCTCCTATCAAGCCAATTTCTCCCTGACTGGCCGCTGCGCTCTGGTGACTGGCTCTTCTGCTGGTCTGGGCCTGGAAATCGCCCGTGCCTACGCCGCCCATGGCGCTCATGTGATTCTGCATGGTCGTAACGCCAGCAAACTCCTGCCGCTTGCCGAGGAACTGAAAGCCGCTGGCGCCCATGTCGATACCTGGGAGCACGATCTGGCCGATCTGGACTCCTTGCCGGGCTCCTACCAGGCCCTATGCCAGCGCGCCGGCACACCGGATATTCTGGTGAACAATGTAGGCGTACGACTGCGCAGCCGCTTGCAGGACGCCAATTGGGACGATATTGAGCATTTGCTGAATGTGGACCTGCTGGCCACGCTGAAATTGTCCAAATACGCGGCCCAGGCCATGCTGCACGCCCAAGCCCAGCAAGGTCGTATTGTGACCTTGACCTCCATTGCAGGCCCGCTGGCCCGTCCGGGTGACGCTATTTACCCCGTCGCAAAGCAGGGACTGGCCGGCATGGTGCGTGCGCTGGCAGTAGAATTTGGCGGGCAGGGCATTACCAGCAACGGCATTGCCCCTGGCACGTTTGCCACAGAAAGCAATGCGGCGCTGGCCCAGGATCCGGTCAAAGGCCCTCTGGTGGTTGGCCGCAATCCCTTGGGACGCTGGGCCAATCCGGATGAAATCCACGCTGCTGCTGTGTTTTTGGCCTCCCCGGCTGCTTCCTATGTCAATGGCCATATCGTGGTTGTAGACGGCGGATTCTCCATTACTTTCTGATTTTTCCTGATCATGCCGCTACCTCGTCCCATCCGCATCGCGATCAATGGCTATGGCCGCATAGGCCGTTGCTTGCTGCGCGCCATTTACGAATCCCCACAACGTCAGGCGTTTGATGTGGTGGTTATCAACGAGCCCGCCACGATAGCCACCATGGCTTACCTGACGCGCTTTGATTCGACTCATGGCGTATTCCCGGCCCAGGTAGAGCACAACGAACACGAACTGATTGTGGGTGGCAAAGCCATACGGGTTCTGCATGAAACCAACCCCAAAGCCATAGACTGGGCGGCGCTTAATCTGGACATGCTGATCGAGTGCAGTGGCGCCTTTGGCAGCCGCGCCGAGCTGCAACAGTTCCTGGACGCCGGTTGCCCGCGTGTGCTGGTATCAAACCCTGGCAATAGCGCCCAGGATGTGGATTTCACCACCGTGCTGGGCATTAACCATGAGCAGTTGCAAGGCGACGAGCGGATTGTCTCCAATGCGTCCTGCACCACCAATGCCATCATCCCAGTTCTGGCTGAACTGGATAAAACCTTTGGCATACGCCACGCCTTTTTAAGCACGCTGCACTCGGTGATGAACGATCAGCCCATGATCGACGGCTACCACAGCAGCGATCTGGCCCGTACCCGTTCCGCCTTGCAATCCATGATTCCCGTCTCTACCGGATTGGCGAGCGGCGTAGAACGTCTTTTGCCGCAGCTAAAAGGCAAGGTTCAGGCCAAGTCCATACGTGTGCCCATCTTGAACGTGTCGGCCATTGATCTGATGGTCAATCTGGAGCGTGACACCAGCCGGGACGAAATTAACCAGCTATTTCAGAAAGCGGCACAGCAATGGCCTGGTATTCTTGACTACTCCGATCAGGCCCATGCCTCGATCGACTTCAATCACAATCCACACTCTGCCGTGGTGGACGGATCACAAACCCGAACCAATGGGGACGGGCTGGTCAATATGCTGGTCTGGTTTGATAACGAATGGGGGTTTTCCAACCGCATGCTCGATATTGCCTGTGTGTGGGCTGCGCGCTTTTTGCGCCAGCCGTGAACACCCCATTTCCAAACTGAACTGTCTTCCGAATTCTTACAGGAGCCATGATGAGTACGACACGTATTGAACAGGATTCCATGGGAACCATTGAGGTTCCCGCCGACCACTATTGGGGCGCACAGACACAGCGCTCGATTCTGAACTTCCCGATTGGTCGCGACCGCTTCCAGTGGGGCCGCAGCATGATCGAGTCGCTGGGCATCCTGAAAAAATCCACGGCCCTGGCCAACCAGGAACTGGGCGAATTGCCCGACGAGCTAGCCCAGTTGATTGTCAAAGCGGCTGATGAAGTGATTGCAGGCCAGTGGGACACCGAATTCCCGTTGGTAGTGTTCCAGACCGGCTCTGGCACGCAAAGCAATATGAACGTGAACGAGGTGATCTCCAACCGCGCCATTGAGCTGGCCGGTGGCGAGAAGGGCAGCAAAAAGCCCGTCCACCCGAATGACCACGTAAATCGCGGCCAGTCGTCTAACGACACGTTCCCGACTGCCATGTACATCGCAGTGGGTCTGGAATGTCAGCGCCGCCTGCGTAAAGACGTGGGCCAGTTGCGCGACACCCTGGCCGCCAAAGCCAAGCAATTCAACAATATTGTGAAAACTGGCCGTACCCACTTGCAAGATGCCACGCCCATCACGCTGGGTCAGGAAATCGGTGCCTGGGTTGCGCAGATTGATTTCGGCCTGCAAACCGTGGACAAGGCACTGGACGGCATTTACCAACTGGCGATTGGCGGCACTGCCGTGGGTACAGGTCTGAATGCCCATCCGCAGTTTGGCGAGCGCACAGCGGCCCATATTGCCAAGATCACAGGTCTGCCATTCCAGGCTGCCGAAAACAAGTTCTTCGCACTGTCGGCCCACGATGCGCTGGTGAACCTGTCCGCCTCCCTGCGTACCCTGGCCGGTGCCTTGATGAAGATGGCTAACGACGTGCGCTGGCTGGCCAGCGGTCCTCGCTGCGGGATTGGCGAACTGCAAATCCCCGAGAACGAGCCCGGTTCCTCCATCATGCCCGGCAAGGTCAACCCGACTCAGTGCGAAGCTCTGACCATGGTAGCCGTGCAGGTCTACGGTAACGACGCTGCTGTCGGCTTTGCCGGCAGCCAAGGCAACTTCCAGCTGAACGTCTACAAACCGGTGATGGTGCATAACGTCCTGGAGAGCATTGCCTTGATCAGCGATGCGTGCCTAGCCTTTGATGAGCATTGCGCCCAGGGTCTGGAACCTGTCATGGAGAAAATCCAGCACAATCTGGATCAGAACCTGATGCTGGTTACCGCCTTGAACCGCCACATCGGTTACGACAAGGCCGCCTACATTGCCAAGACCGCCCATAAAGAGGGCCTGACCTTACGTGAATCCGCCCTGAAATCGGGCTACCTGACTAACGAACAGTACGATCAGTGGATTGTGCCGTTGGATATGACTCACCCGGGCTAAACCTCAGCCTCGGTTATGCTTGACCGTGTTCGCTCCATCAAGGGAGCGAACACCTAAGAAGACGGCCCTGTGTCTCTATGAAAGAGTAGGGGAGTGTTTCACCCCACCTAGCTGCCTTTCACTGCCCTATGCGTATAAAAAAAATTCTCGGCTTGTCCTCGGCGTTTGCTGCCACCGTGCTGGGCATGGCTGCCGCCATTGCGCCGACGCCGGCCCGGGCACAATCTGAACCTGTTCCTGTTATCAGCGGGCCGGCTGTCTCGGTTGAAATCCTGGCCAGCGGACTGGAACACCCTTGGGCCATGGCTTTTTTGCCCAATAACGCCGGAATTCTCCTTACCGAACGCCCAGGTCGCCTGCGCATTTGGACCAAAGAAAACGGCTTGTCTGAACCCATTACCGGTGTGCCCAAAGTCCACGCGCACTCTCAGGGCGGTTTACTGGATGTAGCTCTGGCCCCGGATTTTTTCCGCAGCCGCCGGATTTATCTGGCTTATGCAGAGCGGCGCGACAAGCAACACTCGGCCACCACCGTAGGCTATGGCGTGCTGTCTTCGGACCTGAAACGTATCGATGCCTTCCGTCCGATTTTCCGCCAGGAACCCGCCTTGTCCACCGGGCAGCACTATGGCGTGCGCATGGCCTTTGATCCGGGTGGACGAGACCTGTACATTGCCTTGGGCGAGAACAACCAGCCCGCAACCTCCCAGCAACTGGATCATCTGCAAGGCAAAGTCGTACGTATCCGTCCGGATGGCATGGTCCCACGCGACAACCCCTTTCGCAGTCTGCGCGGTGCCAGGGCGGAGATCTGGAGCTACGGCCACCGTAACCCGCAGGGCATGGCCTGGAACCCCTGGACAAATGAACTCTGGGTCGCTGAACATGGCCCGCAAGGCGGCGATGAGCTGAACCGCATTCAATCGGGCGCCAATTATGGCTGGCCTTTGCGTACCAAGGGTCAAGGCTATGATGGCAAACCCATTCCCAACGCCAGTACCACACTGATTGAGGGCCTGATCGAACCCTTCCACTACTGGTCAGTGTCGCCTGCTATCAGCGGTATGGCTTTCTATAACGACGAGCGCGTCCCGGACTGGCAGCACAGCCTGTTTGTTGGGGCCCTGAAAGAGCAAGCCTTGATTCGTCTGCAATTTGACGAAGAGGACGGCCATATCGTCGGAGAAGAGCGCTTGTTGCAAGACCTGAAGCAGCGTATCCGGGATGTACGCGTCGGGCCGGATGGCGATGTCTATGTGCTGACCGACGAAAACAACGGCCAGCTCCTGCGCATACAAGCCAAGCCCTAATCCCTTAAGCCGGTTTGCGACTGCGTGTCGCCATAAAGCTGGGCAAGTATTTCTCGATCTCAAAGCGCGGGGCGGGGTGCATTTCTTCGATGTAATCGACCAGATGCAAACCTGCCTGCAACTGCCCACCAATCTGCTGCGCCAGGGAATGCCCAAAAATCAAGGGCTCCATGCGAGCCTGCTTGGCTTGTAGTGCGTCGGCATCCAGGCTGCTTAAGTCCGAATAAGGGACCGTGAACTTGGGACGGATCAAGCCCTGCTGGGCATAACTGGGATCCCGGTCGGCAATAAACACAGCCGGATTGAAGAAGCTGGACAGCAAATGTCCGCCTGGACGCAAAACGCGGGCGCATTCTTTCCACACCACGCTGATATCAGGCACATACTGGTTAGACACCGGGTGTAAGATCAGATCAAAACTCTCGGACGCAAAGCGCGATAAGTCGCACATATCGCCTTGTTCGATCTGCAAGGACAAGCCGTCACGCTCGGCCACCATACGGTCTTTGTCCAGTTGCCCGGCAGACAGATCAAACACCGTTACCTTAGCCCCGGCTGCGGCCAAAATAGGGGCTTGCTGCCCACCGGCACTGGCCAGGCATAAAACGGATTTACCTTGAATATCACCCAGCCAATCCGCAGGAACAGGCGAGGGCAGCAAATGCACTTGCCATTGCCCACGACGGGCCTGTTCAACCTGCTCGCTGCTGACAGGCAAGGACCAGGGGCTTTCGGTTTGCGCCTGCTTGTCCCAGGCACGGGCATTGTGTTCGAGTAAGTTGGAATCTGGCATAAGGGGCGCGTTTGTAGTTGTGATGGCTGTATTGAACACAGTCATAAAAAAGGCCGTCTCAAGGACGGCCTGCCGAGACTGAACAATCAGCTCAATTACTTGATCAAGGTGACGGGCACATGCACCAGGCTCAGCACCTTGGTTGTAACCGAACCCAGCACCAGGCCGGGTAGGGCGCTCAGACCGCGAGTCCCCATCACAACGTGATCGATTTGGTTATTTTCTACATATTCTTTGATAGTTTGAGCGGCGTTGCCGGCAATAATGCTCTCTTTGACTTTCAAGGGCGAGCCAGCCAACACGGAGCGCGCAGGCAAAAGCGCATTGCTGCCTTCATCCTGGTAGTACGCCTGCAACACGTCTTCCGAGAAAAAGCGTTTAACGTTGCCCGACACGATCGGTGTAGGAACAGCCAGCACGTGCAAAGTGGCTTCTGGTTTGCCCGTTAGGATGTCAACCGCTGCTTTCAAAGCGCGCGTGGAAGCATCTGAGCCATCGACAGGAACGAGAACATTAAGCATGAAGACCTCTTGTAGTGTATGAACTGTTTAAGTATGAAGCACTAACTTCTACTAGGACATTACAGAATAAGCGCAGCGACCCGCTTGATCAGCATCAAGACCCACCGCAATTTATGAAAGCTTGTTCTATCATAACCGTATGATCACGATGTGCATGCCACATAGCCCCACTTATGTGCGGAAAAATACAAGTGCGACGCACCTTTCTCGCCCACCGTTCTGGCGCACCAGCCTTTTAATTAGGAGATACCCCTCATGCGTGTAAAGCAGCTACTGGTCTGTACAGCCTTGTTCAGTGCCGGTTTCAGTGCTCAGGCAGCCCAAGCCAGTTTTGAATCGGTCCAGAATGTGTTGACCAGAAACGCTTGCCTGTCCTGCCACACGGTGGACAGGAAAGTGGTCGGTCCTGCCTATAAAGACATTGCTGCCATGCGCAAGAGCGATCCGGCCAATGCTGAGGTGATTGCCCAGCATATTCGTCAAGGTAGCAAGGGGGTTTATGGTCCTTTACCCATGCCTGCAAATCCGGCCATTTCCGATGCGGACATCCAGGTAGTCGTGGACTGGATCATGGCGGGCGCACCAAAAGAATAAGCAGGGTGTTGACACACAGGGAAACGGTCATCCAAGGATGGCCGTTTTTATTGGCTGCGCAGGATTGCGATTTTCCACGCCATCTTACGATCATCATTTAGATAAGAAAAGACAAACGCAGCATCTGCGGTCAACGGCTAGACCACAAAATCCCAAGGCGATAAAAAAGCCTGGGTACATCAATAGCCAGGCTTTTTTCTACATGATCAGATTGACTTAAAGAGTGTCGTTCCGATTCATCTTTTTGGCGTATTGCGCAGGCTGAAAGCTCCAGGCCATGATGGCCACCAATGCCGCCATTGCCGCATGCAACAGCCAGCCTGCCTGAAAGCCATTACTCATTTCACGCAACTGCACGCTGATCATGGGAAAGAGGGCCGCAATCGGAAAGCCACCGCCTTGCATCAAGGCACTCAACGTCCCGGCACGAGCCGCATCCGGAAAGTGGTCCAGAGCCACCAACAGCAGCAAAGAAAAACAACCGCCCAGACCGATGCCGATAATAATCGCCCATAAATATGGGGCCATATCGGGCACAAAAGTAAAGGCCAGAAAGCCAACACATTGGCAAGCCAGGGCCAGCCATACCCACATACGGCGGTCTTTGTTCTTGGCCGCCAAGGTGGGCAAACCAAACGCCGCAATCGCTTGCGCCACCGACAAAACCGCCACCAGGCTACCGCTGGATTGCGCTGACCAGCCTCGATCTTGGTAGAACGTCGCTAGCCAAGTCACCAAGGAGGCATAACCCCCGTTGATCAGGCCAAAACACACCATTAAGGTCCAGGTGCGGGGACGAGCCAGCAAAGACAAGGAGGGCGGCGACAAATTCGCGCCCGGCTCCTGGCGTGGCACCACTTTCCACGCAATCCACAAGGCCACACTAATGGGCAAGGCCCAGAATGCCAGGGCGATACGCCAACTATCCGTCAAGGCACTCAGCAAAGGCGTAATCTGCGCGCCCAAAGCACCACCCCCCATCAGGGTGGCCGAGTAAATTCCGGTTACCTGAGCAATATGATGCGGAAACTGCTCTTTGATCAAACCGGGCATCCCAGCCTGCAACAAAGACACCCCAAAACCGCAGATCAGGGCTGTGGCAATCAGGCTGGCTCCATTGGGCACAAACCAGCGCAACACGCAGCCCAGACACAGCAAAAGCAAAGCAGTCATCAGCACGTGACGCAGCGCCAGGACACGCCGCAAAGAGGGCATGCAAAAGGCCCCCAGCCCCATCACCATCATAGGCAGCAAGGTCAACCAGGCCAAGCTGCTCAAAGGCATGTCCAAGCCTTCGGCCACCTGCCTGGCCAAAGTACCGCTGGATGTCAGAAAAGGGCGCAGGTTCAGCCCGACCAAAATGACGAAAGCCAGCCACAAGCCTGGGCTGGCCAACGCGCCCGACCGTGCGGGCGCAGTCTGAGTAAAAGACATAAAATCGTTATTGTTGTTGATGAGAAGAAAAAAATAGAGGGACGAACAGACCAGGCTTAGGGATTCGCCCCGGCCTGCTCCAGAATTTCGGCCATCTCGGTTTGGCTACGTTGGCGCGCCAAACTTAACGGTCGCACACCCTGACGATCCGGCAAGTTCACATCCGCCCCGGCCTTGATCAGCAAACGCAGCACTTCCTGATGATCTGGCCCCCCATCGGACAACACGATGGCCTCATGCAGGGCAGTCCAACCCAGATAATTCACGTGATTAGGGTCTACGCCCGCTGCCAGCAGCAAACGTACGATATCGACATAGCCATGTTCAGCGGCAGGGATCAAAGCGGTGCCACCATAACGGTTCACGCTACGCAGATCAGCCCCATTTTTCAGAGTCATGCGTAGAATTTCCAAACGGCCTTGTGCACCGGCAACCAGATAAGGGCTGTCGTGAATGGAGTCAGTCTGGTTCACATCCGCGCCCGCGCGTATCAACTGCTCAGCAATATCCACATGGTTCAACCAGGTCGCACGCAGCAAGGGACTTTGCCCTTGATCATCGCTGACACTGACACTGGCACGTGCTCGTTTTTCTGACAGAATTTCGCGCACCTTGGCACTATCGCCTTGTTCGACTGCTTCCAGCAAAACGGTTTGCGAGTACACGTTGCCACTTCCTAAGGCCAGGCCCATCACCAGTCCTGCCAACAAGCCTTGAATTGTTGCGCTCATGTACGTTCCCCCTTCATGGCTTTGGCCAAAGGGGCCAAACGTCTATAAATAGCATAGTTAGGTTTTGATCAATAGCGCGTCACGGCCATAGCACTTATATTTTTAGGGATAAGCCTGACCGGCCGCTGCGACATCCAGCTCCGGTTGCGACATCAATCGGTCCAGTTCACTGCGTAAGTAGTTCAAAAACACACGAGTTTTTTGTGGCATCAGGCGGGATGGCAATAGCGCCAGAATGGGGAAAGGCGCAAACTCCCAATCAGGCAAAACACGCTCCAGTTGCGCACAATCCGGATCCAGACGGCGCTCCAGCAAGGATGCGGCGGTAATTCCCAAATCATGCACAGCCAGCTTGCGCATCATGATGGCGTTATTCACAGTGATAGCCCCTTCCACAACAGCGTCATAACGCTCTTGATTCGGGCCGCGCAGGGACCAGATACGATCCGCACGAGCAGGGCGGGCGCAGATACACGTGTGTCCTTCCAACTCCGAAGGGTGTTTGGGCCGCCCTTTGCGATCCAGATAATTGCGGGTTGCATACAGCCCCAATCGAATCTGTCCCAACATGGTGGCGACCGCGCTGGAGTCGGGCTGAGCACCCACGCGAATGACGCAATCGTAATTGTCCGACTGCAAATCAATAGGCCGAATCGTCAAATCAAACTCCAGCTCGATATCGGGGTACTGCTGATTGAAGCCTCGGATAATGGACGGCATCAGCACAATGCTGAAGCTAGCCGGCATGGAAACGCGCAAGCGGCCTTTTGGGGTTTGGGCCACATCCAGCAACTGCTCGTGGGCCAGCCGGGCCTGTTCAACTACGGCCAGGCAACGCTCGAAATACACTTGCCCGGCATCGGTCACATCCACATTGCGGGTGCTGCGTTTTAGCAAAGCCACCCCCACTTCTTTTTCCAGTTCACGGATACGGCGTGACACCGTGGAGACGGGCATTCCCAAGGCCTGGGCAGCGCGACTAAAGTGGCGAGCGCGGGCCACTTCCACGAAGATCGCGATGTCGTTGAGCAAAGGGCCGGCGATAATGGTACTCATTTGGATTGTTCCATGAATGGAAATACATTTGCAATATTAAGGGTTTTTACTAGGTTTAGAAAGGCTCATACTCCATCTAACGATTCGCTAAACAACACAGCGAACAACCGAAAAACACACCATAGATATTTGGAGTAAATAATGAAAAACATCACACGCGCAACTATCGCCAGCCTGATTCTGGGTGCTACCGCTTTGAGCGGCACCGCCATGGCAGCCACCAACAACGTCGCCACCGGTGAAAACCTGAACTACCCAACGATTCAATCGACCGACGCTCCTTTGAGCCGTCAGCAAGTGGTTCAGGAACTGGCTACCGCTCAAGAGCAAGGCTACGTTAGCGCGGGTTCCATGAGCGATTACCCACGTATTGATACCCGCTCCGAACTGAGCCGTGATCAAGTTGCAGCTCAAGCCAACGACTGGAACAACAACAACGGCTCCTTCGTTGCTTACTAAGTTGAATAATCGCTAGTTAGTCGTCGCTTCCCCCTTAAAACGCCTCTTCGGAGGCGTTTTTTTTACCGCCGGGCCGCCCTAAAGCGCGGTGCCCCCGATAAAAACGCTCCCTTGGGGATGAGCCGGGACACACAGTAGTCCATTGCGGACTGCTGTGCGCCAGACGAATCCGAGCAGCATGCAGGCCGCGAGGTGGGACGTAAGCCGAAGGCGCAGCGTGGGGGCATTTTTTACCGCCGGGCCGCCCCAAGGTAAAAACGCCCCCTCGGGGGGGCAGCAAGCTGAACTGCACCCCAAAAGTTGGACACTCATCCAACCTTTGGGGTGTTTTTCATGACGAAATACGATGTACGGTTCAAAGTCAACTTGGTCGAGCAGTATCTGTCGGGAAGCAATGGTTATCGAGGGC